>NZ_JBIUHC010000197.1:0-16832 GCF_044627735.1 Cupriavidus sp. CuC1
ATATCTCCAATCAACTTGTTCGAGATAAAACGCACCAGCATAGAATCGGTTGTCATGTTTTTTGTAAAACTCAATAGAGACAGAGAGAGCACCACTGGCCAACGCCCGAACTAATATTTGTTTCAGTCACCCAATGCTTGCCGACATCTGCTTACGCACCGCATCAAACTCGGATTGCCCACAAATAATGGCATTGCTTGAACGATGCCACCTGACGGCAGTAAATATCGTCTCAATCATCGGAAGCTTCTTCGTCGCGTTACGTGGCAGCCGCATCATCGGTTGCGCAGCGGCAGAACCTCACGGCGAGTCTATCCTCATCCGCTCGGTCGGCGTAGACCCACTCTTTCGCAACCAGGGCATTGCCAGCCGTTTGGTCGAGGTCCTTCTGATGCAGGCACGCGGCGCGGAAACTCGCAACGTATTTCTCTTTTCCAAGCGAGCTCCCGCATTCTTTGCTCGGTGGGGATTCTTGCTCTTCCCTAGCGACAAGGTGCCAACTGCGGTCCAGGCGACCCCGGAGTTTCAGCTAGCCAAGGCGTCTGCGGCGCTATGCATGCGATGTGAACTCCGATAGCGGGACAGCACCCCAGTTCTCGAAGAACAGGGGCCTGTCACTCCACGCTATGCCTACTCGGCAATGAGAAATTTGTCGCGATTCTTGCCGAGCCAGGCCGGTGCACGGCCACGGCCGGTCCAGGTAGCACCGGTTTTCGGGTCTTGATACTTCGGTGGCAGGGATACCTTTTCCTTCGCCGGAGCCTTAGCCTTGCCGGCAGCCGCCGGGCGGCCACGGCGACGTTTGGGAGTCAGGTCATCAACCGTCAACTCATACTCAGTCATCAGCGATTGTATCTTCTCGATGACACCAGCGACTTCGGTTTGACGAACTTCGGTGAGCTGAGCCTCCAGCTTCTCCCTTTCTGCCAGCAATTGTTTGTAGGTAGCCATACTGTCTCCTTGGGGTGGATATTAGCGCCATCGTACCTGAGCTCGTCAAATATCGCGACTGTCGGTAGGTATCCTACTGGAATAATCTATCTGAATAGAAACCATGGCGGCATAGGTGCGTGCGATAGCAATCCACTGAGGCGACTCGAGATTTCGATGAAGTACGGTGATCGAGCCGACGACGTGGTTTGGCGAGATATCCCTCTTCGATGGCCTTCCGTGCACGCACGATGTCGTGGCGGTGGGCCACGCATTGCTGCTGCACATGCCGCAGGCCGCGCTGCTACGTCTGCTCGACGCGGAGCCGCGCTGCTGGCGGCATTTCGCCTTGCTGATGGCCCAGAAGGTCCGCGTCGTGTTCCGGAGCGCCGAGGCGTTCAGTCTATTGAGCGCGTCTCAGCGGCTGGCGGCGCGCCTGCTGTGGATCGCGGAAGGCTATGGCGGCATGAGCGTGGGCCTGACCCGCATCGGGCTGACGCAGGAACGCCTGGCATCCATGCTTGCGCTGTCGCGGCAAACCACCAACCAGATCCTCAAGGACCTCGAAGGCCAGGGCATCGTGCAACTGCAGTGTGGCGAGCTGCGAATCCTGGACACGGAGCGGCTGCGACTGGCCGGCAACGGGCACTGCTGACGCCGCGCGGCATCGGAATGACCGGGATGTCGTGCAGCTGACAGACAAGGGCCGATGGCAGTGCGAGCATGTGCCGACAACAACAGCAGTGAAGACCGGAGACACCGATGCCCCCAAACGCGATGCGACAGCCAGGGAGAATCCTGCTGGCCACCTTGCTGCTGACTGCCTGCGCTCGGCCGGACATCGCCGCAGTACGGGCGCCGCGATCTGGCGTCGTGGAAACAGGCACGGCTTCCCGGATCAGCCACGTGGGACGCTGGCTCGTGGACGCCAAGGGGCGGGTCAAGATCGTTCACGGGGTAAACGTGGTCGTCAAGCATCCGCCTTACGCGCCTGCCCCAATGGGTTTTGGCACAAAGGAGATGGACGGCCTTGCGCGTGAGGGTTTCAACGGCGTGCGGCTTGGCGTGGTACATGCCGCGCTCGAACCGCAGCCCGGCGTCAGTGACGACGGCTACCTGGCTTCGCTGCAGGCCACGCAGCAGCAGCTCGCCGCGCGCGGTGTCTTCACCCTCATCGACATGCACCAGGACGGCTATTCCCGCCAATACGCCGACCCGCGGCGCCTGCGGCAAATGGCGGAAGGCAACACCGGTGCGGCGGAGGTCAACAACGGCTTCGCCGGCTGGATGTCACCGGACCATGGCCTGCCGAACGAGAATCCCGGGCACCCGTATTACTACATGACCTCGCAGGCCATCAACCGCGCGTTCGACGACCTGTACGCCAACGCGCAAGGGCCAGCGGGCAGCGGACTGGCGGATCAGTTCGCCGGCACCTGGCGCCGCGTGGCGCAGGCGTTCGCCGGCAAACCCGGCGTGCTTGGCTACGAGCTCCTGAACGAGCCCTGGCCGGGCACGGGCTGGCCCACGTGCGCCAGCGTGCAAGGTTGCCCCGGTTTCGATCGGGATGTCATGACGCCATTTCACCAGAGGCTGCTACGGTCCATCCGGCAGGTGGATACCGACACGCTTGTCTTCCAGGAGCCGAATCCCTTGTTCAACGTTGGCGTGTCGACCCACGTGGACAAGCTGGATGGCCGGTCCGGTTTCGCCTTCCACAACTACGCGTACAAGAGCGACCGGCTGTTCCAGGCGCTCGGTGCGCGGTCCGGCCATTCCGCTCTGGCGGCTGCCGTGGCGCCATTGATCCGGGGCACGCCCGCGGAGCGGGAAGCGCGCGTCTTTGCGAACGCCGAGGCGCACGCGCGCGCTACCGGCGATGCGCTGCTGATGACCGAGTTCGGTGGCATCGATGCGCCGGATGGCAACCTGCAGACGGTGGGCCGCATGGTGGCCGCCGCCGATGACGCCATGATGCCCTGGTTCTACTGGCGCTACCCCGTACCGGCTGATTCCTCCAGGGCGTCGTGGGAGGACCTGCTCGACGTCCTGGTGCGCCCTTATCCGCAGGCCGTCGCCGGCACGCCGCAATTCTGGCGATTCGACAGGTCGAACCGGGTATTCACGCTGTGCTATGCCACGCAACCCGTCGGCGCCGCCCTGCAGCCCGGCGCACTGACGCAGGTCTTCGTGCCCGAGCGCCACTATCCGCACGGCTATCGGGTCGAGGTGTCCGGCGCGATCGTCCGCTCGGCACCGCACGCGCGGCACTTGCATCTGGCGGCAGAAGACGGGGCCAGCGAGGTCACGGTCCGGATCTTACCGTTGCCATAGCCGGAGTCGCCGGCGAGGAGGATCCCGCGGGAAGGATGTCGCCGCCCGGCGGCCTTGTCGCCCTCCTGAACTGCCCGCTTCCTCTGCGGGGTTGTCGAGGCAATGTCCATGCCTTCGCGGCAGGGAGCGGCTCGTCCATCTAAAGAGTTCGAGCATCGGCAAAGCCTGTCACCCGAAGCCTCCAGGAGGAGAGCGAGGCGAAGCCAGTCGTGCGCGCAACAACAATAAGACAGGAGGAGAAACATGCAAAAGAAGACGTACCTTGCCGGCGCTGCCGCGCTGGCATCAACCGTAGGTCTTGCCCACGCACAATCGGGCGTTACGCTTTACGGCGTGGTCGATGTGCCGATCGCGTATGCCAACCACCAGTCTACAGGAGCGCCGAGCATCAACCCGGTCACCGGCGTCGTGACAAGGAAATCCGGCGGAAACCGGTTTTCCCTCGAAACGAATGGCGGATTGTCGGGGTCGCGATGGGGCCTGCGCGGCGAGGAAGACCTGGGCGGCGGCCTGCGAGCGCTCTTCGTTCTCGAAAGCGGCTTTGGTGCGGACACCGGACAGTCCCTGCAGGGTGGCCGCCTGTTCGGCAGGAAGGCGTACGTTGGCCTGCAGAGCGACCGTCTTGGTCAACTGACGTTCGGCCGACAGGACACGACCATGTTCAACCTGCTGGGCAACTTCTCGCCGACCAAGTACGCCCTGCTGTTCGAGCCGATCGTGGCGCTGCTGGGCCCGACCTATGGCCAGGACAATGTCGTCAGGTACAGCGGTGTCTACGGACCGTTGACGGCCATGGCCCACTACAGCTTCGGGGCCGGGCTTCCGCTGCTCGGGACGACGCCTCTTGCAGGACAGGGGACCGGCGAAACGCCGGGTCACGCCAGGGACAACACATCCTACGGCGTCGGCTTCTCGTACCTGAACAACACCTTTGGCGTGGCGGCCACCTACGATCAATGGAATCCCGCCGTAACGCCGGGAAGCACGGGAACTGTAAAAAAGGCGGCGCTTGCCGCCACCTACTACCTTGGCCGCGCAAAACTTGTGGCCGGCTATCGCTGGGGGCAGAACAAGGATCCCGGCGGCGGTACGCTGCTGCGCGACGACTACTGGTGGGCAGGCGTCAATTACCAAGCGACCTCTGCGCTGTCGCTGAGCCTCGCGTACTACTACGACAACCTCAAGGTATCGAGAACCAACGCGTCGCAACCCGCCCCCAATCCGCCGAATCCCTGGCAGGTTAACTTTGTCGCCGACTATGCCTTCTCCAAACGCACGGATGTCTACATGACGCTGGCGTATGTGAAGAATGCCGCCCTGAACTTCGACTCGGCGGCAATCAGTTATGCCAATGGCGCCTTTCTCACGCCGGGAAGTAACGACCAGATCGGTGCGGCAGTCGGCGTTCGCCACAAATTCTAGGGATCCAACTCCATGAAGCACAAAAAGCGAGGCGGAACACTAAGGGACGTTCCCTTGTCTGCAGCTTTGCACGCGGGATCCGGCCGGGCTGGCCGCCTTCGTACGGCGGGATGGATCGCCGGCGCAATCGCCGTGCCAATGGCCATCGGCATGACTGCCGGCGCGGTGAGCGGCATGCGAGGCGCAACAGATACATCAATAGGCGCGAAGCCTGCTCCGCAGGTCATCATCGGAGATGGGGTCGATGGACCACGGGACATGGCATGGATCCCTGGCGGCGAGTTCCTGATGGGCAGCGACCATCCCGTCGCCGAGGCCAACGAGCGTCCGGCGCGCAAGACGCGCGTGCATGGATTCTGGATGGACCGGCATCACGTGACCAATGCCGAGTTTCGCGCGTTCGTCGCGGCGACCGGCTATGTCACCACGGCGGAAAGAAAGCCGGACTGGGAAACGATCAAGGTGCAGGTCCCGCCGGGCACGCCGCGTCCGCCCGACAGCGCGCTGTTTCCGGGCGGCATGGTCTTTGTCGGCACGGACCACCCGGTGTCCTTGCAGGACTACTCCCGCTGGTGGCGTTTTGTGCCGGGCGCCGACTGGCGCCATCCGAATGGCTCCGGCAGCTCCATCGAAGGCAAGGACAGCCATCCCGTTGTGCAGGTCTCCTATGAGGACGCGCAAGCCTATGCCAAATGGTCCGGCAAACGGCTGCCGACCGAGGCCGAATGGGAGTTCGCGTCACGTGGCGGCCTGGAACAGGCGACTTACTCCTGGGGCGATCAGTTCGCCCCAGGTGGCAGGCAGATGGCCAACGTCTGGCAGGGCCAGCAGTCCCAACCCTTCCCGGTGGTCAGCCCCAAGGGGGGCGGAGCACCCGGCACAAGCGCAGCCGGAACATTTCCCGCCAACGGCTTTGGGCTCTCCGACATGACCGGGAACGCCTGGCAATGGGTGGCAGATTGGTATCGCGCGGACCAGTTCAGGCGTGCCGCCAGCACTGACCGGGAGCAAGTCGATCCACAAGGCCCGGCCGACAGTTGGGATCCCTCGGAACCCGGCATTCCCGAGCAAGCGCCAAGGCGGGTGATCCGTGGAGGCTCCTTTCTCTGCAACCAGGACTATTGCCTGAGCTACCGCCCAAGTGCCAGGCGTGGGGCTGATCCGTATACAAGCATGTCGCACCTGGGTTTCCGGCTGGTGATGGATCAGGACCCCTGGCAGGCAAGGCAGACGCGAGCGAACGCGCCAACGACTGGCGGCTAAGCCGAGCGCCTGCCCGGTAACCACCGAACACGAAGGAGACAACGATGCACCCCGAACAACTCAAGCCCTCATCGCCGAAGCGTCGCGCCCTCCTCCAGGGCATTGCCACCACGATTGGCCTTGCCGGTCTCCCCGCATTGGGTCGCGCGGAGGACGAATGCTTCGCCAGCGATTTCGTATGGGGCGTTGCCGCCTCCGCGGCGCAAACGGAAAGCCGAACCGGTCGCGGCCGCAGCAACTGGGATGAGTTCGCCGACAGAACCGGCACAATCGCAGACGGCTCCACCAACGCACGTTGCACCGGCTTTGAGCAGAACTTTGCGAGCGATATCGCAATGCTGGCGGCAGCGGGTGTCAAGGCTTTCCGCTTCTCGATCGGCTGGCCGCGCGTCCAGCCCAACGGGCCCGGCGCGGCAAGCGCGGCTGGGTAGTCAACTTACGAGCGCATCATCGATGCCATGATGGAACACGGCATCGAACCGTTCCCGACAATCTTTCATTGGGATATTCCTGTCTGGGCGGGAGACTTCAGAAGCCGCGATCTCGCGTTTCGCCTGGCCGACTACGCGGACATCGTCACGCGCAAGCTCGGCGATCGCGTGAAGAACTGGATCGTCCTGAACGAGCCCAACAGCCTGGCCATCCGCGGATATGGCGTCGGTATCCATGCACCTGGCTTGCGCTCTGCGGAGGCGATGTTCGCCGCCATGCACCATCAGAACCTGGCGCAAGGGCTGGCGTTCCAGGCCATGCGCGCCAGTTCGCGCAAGGGCACGCGGATTGGCACCACCATCAATCTGCAGCCCGTTCGCGCGGAGGGCAACCGTCCGGAGAACGAGCCGGCGGCGCACATGGCCGACATCCTTTGGAACCGGGCGTTTCTTGATCCGTTGTACGGCAAGGGCTACCCCGCCGCGATCCTGCCGATGCTGGCGCCCGTCATCAAGCCGGGCGATATGGATATCGTGAGCGCGAGGCCGGATTTCCTCGGCATGAACTATTACTCGCGCATCTATGTGAAATCGGCACAGGGCGCGCCACTCGGCATCGATCAGGGAAACGCTCCGCCCAACCTCCCACACACCGCCTATTTTCCGGTTGAGCCGGATGGCATGACCGAGATGCTGTTGCGGCTGCATAGCGAGTACGGTGCTCCGGAGATCTACATCACCGAAACCGGCTTCGCGCTGAATGACCCGTCGCCTCGCGCAGGGATGGTTGACGATACGCAGCGCGTCAAGCATCTGGCCAGCTATCTTCGCGCCGCGCTCGACGCGCATCGGCGCGGTGTAAGCCTGAAAGGCCTGTTCTATTGGTCGGCCACGGACAACTGGGAATGGGGCCAGGGATTCACGAAGAAGTTCGGACTGATCCATGTCGACATGGAGACCCAGGTCCGCACGCCCAAGCGCAGCCTTGCCTATTACGCAGCATGTATCAAGCGCAACGCGGCCGCATGACCGCAATGAGTGAGAGGGATGGGATGAAGTGCTTCCGGACAATGACATATCGGCGCGGCACCGTGTTCCATGCCGTTCGTCCGCGCTACAGGGGCTTGCTTTGCTCCTGGTTCTGCAGGTTGGCACGGTGCATGCCGAACCGCACCAACGCCAGGGGCCGAACATCCTCTGGATCACGATCGAGGATATAACGACCTTTCTCAGTGGATACGGGAATCGCGATGTCAGGACGCCCAATATCGACCGGCTGGCGGCGGAGGGCGTGCGTTATGCCCATGCCTACCAGGTGTCCGGCGTATGCGCACCGTCACGCTCGGCGCTAATCACCGGCATGTATCCCACCTCCGTTGGGACGTTTCATCATCGCACCGGTCCGGGGGAGCTCTCGATTTCTGGCGTCACTGCCAGTGAAAAGCCGAAGGGGGTTCCAGAGAAATACGCCGTCGTGCTACCGCCGCAGGTGAAAGCGTTTCCTGAGTATCTCCGGAAGGCGGGCTATTACACCTCCAACAATCAGAAAACAGACTACCAGTTCGAGGCGCCCGTCACGGTCTGGGACGAGAACGGTCCCGCGGCTTCCTATCGGCATCGCCCGAAGGACAAGCCGTTCTTCGCGGTCTTCAATTTCTTCCTGACGCACGAATCGATGGTGACGTTCCGGAAAGACGCCTTGCTCGAGGCGCCATCCAGCATATCCGTACCGCCAATCTATCCGGACACGCCAGCGGTTCGGAACGATATGGCGCGAATGTATACCAATATCGTACTGATGGATCGTCAGGTTGGCGAACCGCTGCCGCGGCCAGCACAGAAACAACTTTCTCCATGGGAGACTCCTCAGGTCTTAGCGCAGCGGCTGGAACGCCGCCCGAAGCTCTTCGGCAAAGAGCTGCGGCTGTTCCCAGGCAGCGAAGTGGCCGCCCTTGTCCGCTTCGTGGAAGTAGATCAGATTGCGATAGGCACGCCGGGTCCAGGTTTCAGGTGGGCGATAGACGTCTTCTGGAAATACCGTCACCGCCACGGGCAGCGAAATCATTCCCTCCGCTTCGGGGATGGCAACGCCGGCTAAGCGCGGGCGTACCGTCGGCGCGCTGCTGGGTGGTCTCTCCTCTGGCGTGCTGCTCGCGCGCACGTTGAGCGGTCTCGTCGGTGCCTACTTCGGCTGGCCCACGGCGGGCGCTCCAATCGGCCTCCGTGCGCCTTCCGCTCGAGGAGTGCGGGGAGACCCGCCGCGCGGCTCCGGTAGGCCAGATTCTCGAACTCCGCGTCCCGTACTGGTCCCGTCAGAATGCCCGAGAGCAGAAACCCGCGCTACGTAATGCCCCTCTCTTCCCATCGCCATGGAAGCGCTGAATGACCGCTGTACTTCGGAAGCTGACGCCGGAGCCCTACTGGGGCGAACGACGGCGGCGGGTCGGGAAGAGCCGTCCGCCGCCGTGCCAGTCAATGGCGGCTCATCGGCCCGTCTGGCCGTTTGAGCCACTACTGTCACACGACCGGGTTGGCCCCGGTGGATATCGCGCCAGCCGTGGTAGCGCCATAAAGTTGCGCTCGCGACACTTGCGGCCAGTGCGCTAAGCCGATGCAAGGCGCGCCGGGTGGCGCGCTTTTCTTTCTGGTCCGGACGGACTAAGGTTGGACTATGCTGCGACCAGACAAGGGAGGCAGCCATGTCGATGGTCTCAATGGAGCCGGGAAGTTATCGCGTCGAGCGGCCGAATGACCCGGGTGAGGTGATCGACCTGATCAGGCAGCAAGATCTCCAGGTGGTCGACCTCAGGTTCACGGATCTGCCTGGTCTGTGGCAACACTTCTCTATTACCCTGCCCGAAGTCAACGACGATCTGTTCACGTCCGGCATCGGCTTCGACGGGTCCTCAATTCGCGGTTTCCAGGAGATTCACGAGTCCGACATGCTGGTGAGGCCGGACCCGGCGACCGCCTTTGTCGACCCGTTCTGCGAAACGCCGACGCTATCGATCATCTGCGACGTGATAGACCCGATTCTGCGGCAGCCTTATTCCCGCGACCCACGTCATATCGCCAGAAAGGCAGAGTTGTACCTGCAGCAGACCGGCCTAGCCACGACTTGCTACTTCGGCCCCGAGCTGGAGTTCTTCATCTTCGACTCCATTCGCTTTGGACAGGACCAGCACTCAGGCTACTACCATGTGGAGTCGGCCGAAGGAGAATGGACCTCAGGTCGCGACGAGGGGGCCTATGGCGGGGGCAACCTCGGCTACAAGCAGCGCTACAAGGAAGGCTACTTTCCCGTTCCGCCACACGACACGCTACAGGACATCCGCTCCGAGATCGTCCTGGCGCTGATGAAGACCGGCGTCCAGGTCGAGGTCCATCACCATGAGGTGGCGACCGCGGGCCAGAACGAGATCGACATGCGCTTTGCGCCGCTGACCCGGATGGCGGACAACGTGATGATGTACAAGTACATCTGCAAGAACGTGGCGCGCCGGCATGGCAAGGTCGCGACGTTCATGCCAAAGCCCCTTTTCGCGGACAACGCAAGCGGCATGCATTGCCACCAGAGCCTGTGGAAGGGCGGCGAGAACCTTTTCTATGACGCGAGCGGCTGGGCGCTGACATCTGAAATGTGCCGCTGGTACATCGGCGGCTTGCTCAGGCATGCTCCGGCCCTGATGGCCTTCTGCGCCCCGAGCACGAATTCCTACAAGCGCCTGGTGCCGGGCTACGAGGCACCTGTCAACCTGGCCATGTCACAGCGCAATCGTTCCGCCGCCGCCAGGATCCCGATGTATTCCGATTCGCCGAGCGCGAGGCGCGTAGAATTCCGCTGTCCCGATCCTTCGGCCAATGCCTACCTTGCTTTTTCGGCAATGCTGCTGGCCGGGCTGGACGGCATTGAAAACCACATCGATCCGGGCGATCCGCTCGACAAGAACATCTATGAGCTTTCCCGTGAGGAGGCCGCAAACATTCGCCAGGTGCCGGGGTCGCTCGAGGAATCCCTGTCGGCGCTGGAAGTCGATTCGGCCTTCCTGCTAAAAGGGGGCGTCTTTACAGAAGACGTGATCAAAACCTGGATCGACTACAAGCGCAGGCGCGAGATCGATACGCTGAAGCTGCGGCCGCACCCGTGGGAGTTTTATCTCTATTTCGATATTTGAGGTGTCAGTCTGAACTCGACCGACGGGTGGGCCAATCCCTGGCATCGCTGAGTCGCGTCGTCGCGCGAACCGTTTGACGGATCTTACCGGCAATCTGGCCGTAGTTGGCTCAGGGGTCTCGCGGAGCAATGGAATCACTCGGCCTCCTGCGGACTGTGGGCAGATGCCCGCTTTTCGACCTGATCGGCCAACCGAAGTTCCGGCGACGAACGGCGGAAATGGCCGACGAGCCGCCGTTGGCCGACACGGCGGCGGACGGCTCTTCCTGGCCATTTACGGTCGTTTACCGCGGCATTTAGGAGATGTTCGAAGGTCGGCCTCGCAGCATAGAACAGACATTCGCGGATGATATCGCGACCATGGTCCACCATGGCCCCGTCCAACCCGGTGAAATGTGGGTGAAATCGCCAGTGATGATCAGCGGCTACCTGAACTTACCGCCGCTCGGCACCGACACGCTGGATGCCAACGATTTCTTCTGCACCGGCGCCCGACATGGGCTACAAGGACGGCTTCCTCTACATCACCGATCGCGCCAAGGACATGATCGTACTGCGAAACCCCTTGAAAATCTCGTCTATATGCTATCGAAAAGGCCAATATGGTTGCGATCCGGCGGCCGTCGACATTAGCGTCTTATTCGACCGCGATGCCCTTGTCGCGGATCACTTTGCCCCACTTGGCGTAGTCTTGGCCGATGCGCTGGCTCATCTGCGCCGGCGGCTGGAAGTTGGCGATGGCACCGGCCTTCAGCAGCTTGTTCTGGGCATCCTTGTCGGCCAGGATCTTGCCGACCTCGCCGGAGATGCGGTCCACCACCTCTTTGGGCGTTTCCGTCGGCGCCAGCAGGCCGCCCCAGGACACCGCGTCGTAACCCGGGAAGCCCTGCTCGGCAATGGTCTTGACGTCGGGCAGCATGCTCGCGCGCTGCGGCGAGCCGATCGCGATCGCACGCAGCTTCCCTGCCTGGATGTGCGGCAGTGCGCCAACGAGGTCGGCGTACATCACGGGTACCTGCCCACCGATGGTGTCGCTGATCGCGGGCGCGCCGCCCTTGTAGGGCACGTGCTGCATGCCGAAGCCGCCGATCTGCTTGAGCAGTTCCATGCTCAGGTGGCCGAAGCTGCCCGCGCCCGAACTAGTGTAGTTGAGCTTGCCAGGCTGGGCCTTGGCCTGCGCGATTAGCTTGGACAGGTCCGTCACGTTGGGCAGCACCGTCGGGTTGACCACCATCACGATCGGCAGGTCATAAATGGTCGCAACGGGCGTGAAGTCCTTGGTCGTGTCGTATCCCGCCTTCTTGTACAAATGCGGCGCTAACAGCGTGGGCATGGCCAGCATCATCAGCGTGTAGCCGTCGGGCGCGCTCTTGGCCACCTGAGCGGCGGCGATGGAGCCCGATGCGCCCGCGCGGTTTTCCACCACCACCGGCTGTTTGAGCGCCTCGCCCAGCTTCTGCGCGACGATGCGCGACGCAGTGTCCGTGGGACCGCCCGGCGGGAACGGCACGATGAGCTTGATGGGCTTGATGGGCCAGACTTGCGCGAAGGCGCTCGCGACCACCAGCGGCATGGCGGCCAGGCCCAGGATGGCTCGACGCCGGGAGTGGACCATACGGTTGATATTTCGGATACGCATGTTTGTTGTTCCAGGTTGGATGAATACAAGGGACTGAGTCCAGCGCGGTCGTTCCGTCACGCAGAGGCGTGAACGTATAGGCATGCCGTTGCTGGACACATGAGGGTATGCGTCATCCGGCTTGCTGACTGGCGCGCCCATTTGTGCGCGCGGATTTGGCATTCAAACTTCGGCAGCAGGAGACAGGCCGGCCGACTTCGCACCGGTCTTCTCCAGGTTGCCCATGGCCAGGAACAGGCCAATACCACCCAGAATCATCAGCGTGCCCAAGACGAACAGGCCATTGTTGAGACTGCCTGTCGTGGCCTTAATCCAGCCGATCATGGTGGGACTGAAGAAGCTCCCCAACTGACCCAGGCTGCTAATGACGGCAATCCCCCCCGCAGCGCCAGCGCCAGAGAGGTAGCGTTGCGGAATTGCCCAAAAGATGGGTAGGGCCGAGAAGGAGAACGTCACGGCAATGGCAAGCAATACCAGCGCAGCGGGCAGGCTGTGTGTCCAAAAGGCCAGGACGAACAACGAAATGCCGCCGCAGAACGTACAGGCGAGATAGTGCCAGCGTCGCTCCTGCTTCGCGTCCGAACGTCTGGAAATCACCAGTATTCCGAGCGCCCCGATGCCGTACGGAATCGCGCTGAGATAGCCGACCTCGAAGATCGTCTTCGCACCGGCACCCTTGATCACGGCTGGCAGCCAGAAGCTGATCGCCATCGTTCCGCAGACCAGCGAGAAATAGGCGGCAGCCAGGAGATACACACGCGCATCCCTCAGCACGTCCCTCATGGAATTCGCGGCACCTTCGGTCTTCAGTTTGTGCTCTTCGCTCAGCCTGGTGAGCAAGGTATCGCGCTCCTGCGGTGTCAGCCACGCGGCGGTGCGCGGACCATCATCGATCATCCAGTAGGCCATGATCCCAAGTACTACCGCAGGAATTCCCTCCAGTATGAACATCCATTGCCAGCCTCTGAGACCATAAAGCCCATTGGTATGGTCGATGATCGTTCCAGACACGATTCCCCCCACGACGCCGGCAACGGCAATGCCCACGAACATCCACGAAGTCGCGGTAGCTCGCCGGCTTGACGGGAACCAGTAGGTCAGATAAAGCACGATCCCAGGGAAGAAGCCGGCCTCGAACAGACCCAGCAGGAAACGCATCCCATACAGTTGCCAAGGTTCAACAACGAAAGCCATCCCGGCGGAAACCAGACCCCAGCATGCCATGATCCGCACGAAGGTTCGGCGGGCACCGATCCTGTGCAGGAGAAGATTACTGGGCACTTCGAACAGGAAATAGCCGATAAAAAAGATCCCCGCGCCCAGCCCGTAGACAGCATCACTGAAACCGAGATCGCCCTTCATCTGCAACTGCGCAAAGCCAATATTGATACGATCAATGAAGGAAACAACGTAGGCAACAAAAAGGAAGGGAATCACGCGTAGAGTGACCTTCCTGTAAAGTGCGTCCTCCACCGCGGCGCAGCGGTGTTGATTCATGGGGATCATGTTTGTCTCCGAATGCCTCTGCTTGCCAGCAGAAGTCGTTTTATGCCGCGCTACCTTTTTCGTTGGCGCCGCGGTCGATGAACAAGGCTGGCCATTTCGGCCACCCCAAGTAAGCTAGGGAAGTGCTGATCAATGAGGTTTTCGCAGATGTTGCCAACGCCTCTGGCCTCGGATTTTCGCAATGAGGGACAGACGGGCGGATTCGCTGCGGTTTTCACTCATTTCGCGCCTTTCCTGGCGCGCTTTGCGCGCTCAGGACGGATTGCTTCCCTGTGAGGCCAACAACAGCTTCCTGGCGAGCGCCAGATTCGCCAGACCAAACAGGCTGAACAACTGCGCCGTGTTCTTGACCAGGCCCTTGTAGCGAACCTTGCGATGACCGAAGAGATTCTTGATGACGTGGAACGGATGCTCGACCCGCGCCCGAATCTGGGCCTTGGCCCGCTCGACGGCAATCAGCAAGTCCTTGACGGTGCCGTCACGCATCGCCTTGATCTTGCCGCGCTTGACGGCCACCTGCCACTTCACGGGCTTGCCTTGCATCTCCTCGCGCTTCTCTACGCCCGTGTAGCCTGCGTCGCCAAACGCATGGTCTTCGTGGCCATGCAGCAAGGCGTGTGCCTGCGACACGTCGGACTCGTTGGCCGCTGTGCCCACCACGCTGTGTACCAGCCCCGAAGCCGCATCCACGCCGACATGGGCCTTCATGCCAAAGTGCCACTCATTACCCTTCTTGGTCTGGTGCATCTCCGGGTCGCGGCTCTTCTGCTTGTTCTTGGTCGACGGTGGCGCCTCGATGATGGTGGCATCCACAATCGTGCCTTCCTTCATCATCAGCCCACGCTCGCACAGCATGATGCCGATCTCGTCGAACAGCTTTCGCGTCAGCTCATGCTCGACGAGCATGCGGCGAAACTTGAGGAGCGTGGTCGCGTCCGGCACCGCTTCGACCGCCAGGTCGATCCCGGCAAACGTGCGCAGCGCCATGCTGTCATACAACGCGTCTTCCAGCGCCTCGTCCGACAGCCCGTACCACTGCTGCAGGAAGTAAATGCGCAACATCCGCTCCAGTCCGATTGGCGGCCGCCCACGTTTGCCTTTGGGGTAGTACGGCTCGACCGCCGCGATCAGGCGCTGCCACGGCACAACACTTTCCATCTCCGTCAGGAAGCGCTGGCGGCGCGTTACCCGCTTCTTACCGCGGCCTTCCGCTTCTGCAAAACTGATCTGACGCTTCATCTCGACTCATCTCTTGGGGCACACATAGGACAACGTTTACAAGCCACTCAACGATGACCGCCGCACTGAATAAATCAGTCTTTCCCTAGGGGCTTGAATCAGCGATGTAGGACAAGATTCCTTGGCCGTCATCGTCTTCGTGTTTGCGTGAATCTCTCCAAATCCGACGTCAGATAGAGTGCGGAAATTCACTGGTCAACGTAACAAAGAACGGGCGACGGTGACGGGCGCCCGCGCTGTTCTACAGCGCGGGCCGCCCTGGCAGTCTGCGGGTACGTCTCAGTCGTCGACACCTGCGACGATGCGCGCGTCCCTTTCGGCGCCATCGCCCAGTACGGCCAATGCCTCCTGATAAGCCTTGCTCTGATACGCAGCGAGAGCCTGCTCGAAGCTCGGGAATTCAACCACGACGGTCCGCTGCTTCAGACCCGCTTCGAACGCAACGACCTCGCCGCCTCGCGCCAGAAACTTTCCGCCCGCTGCGCTCACTACCGGTCCCGCGAGGGCACCGTACGCCGCTAGCTTATCTGCGTCATGAATCGCTCGATACGCTGCCACCCAATATCCTTTTGCCATTTTGCTTCCTCAGTTGAAAAACACTTGAGAACGGAGACCCTATTAACATAGACGTCTCTATATGAATCCTGAGCGCGTGTATGCATGTGACGAAGAAGGGCCAAGGCATCCACCGGCCCTTGTCACAACTGAAACGGTGAAGCGGGAAATGTCAGCTAGCCGCGTCGTGCATGAGCTTGCTCATCCGCTCATCCAGACTGACGCCCATTGCATCGGTGGTTGGATTGTGGAACTGCCCGAACAGTGAGGAGGGCTGATCGTATTCGATGGTAGTGCCGCCCGACGCGTTCTGATATATGACCGCACGCAGCGGCGCATACAGGCCCGCTGCCCGAATCTCGCGCGTCATCTTGGATGCCGACAGGATATCGCCAATATAGTAGGCCTTCAGGTTTTCCGTCGGACCGTTCAGCGCGAGCACCTTGCCATGGTAGGCAATGTAGTGAATGGACAGTCCGTAGTTCCGGGTGATTCGCGTGGCGGATTCGCGGAGCTGGTCGGTTTGGCCGTTCTGCAGCATGTCGCGCATCGGCTGGTCCAGGCGGCCCAACTTACCTTCGATGAACCCGCACACGTCGGCATATGGCTTCTTCGTTTCAATGATCACGTGCTTCATCGCGACATCGCGAATCTGCGGTTGGACGTCATCGGCCGCGTGACCCGGGATCGACAACATCGTCGACGCAACGGCGCCGACCACGGTCCCGAACAGCGTACTACTTGCTTTGCTCATGGAAGTCTCCTGTTTATTGCGCGTAAAAGCTACCCGCGCGATCTCTCAACCTGCAAGGGCCTGCCCTGATCAACCCGCCTCGATGGAGGCCGCTACCTCTTGATTCGATCCGACGACGTCCCGCACTTCCGCCGACGGCGCGTTCTTCACCGAGTCCGGAACGCCGCCGACGAGGATCCCCGCCTCGACGGCCGCACGCACTTCGCTCTCTGACACGCCTAAGCCGCGGAACACCTGTTCGTTGTGTTCACCGCGAAACGCCGGCGCGCTGCGCGGGCCGAGTTCGTCGTCTGAAAACCGCCACGGATAGCCGTGGATCAGATACGAACCACCTCGCCGGTCAGGGACTTCCTGCACGGCGCCCCACTGCTTCGCCCAGTCGGTCTCGGCGAGTTCCTTCAGCGAGCGGATCTGGCCGATCGCGATCTTCGCTTCGTCGAGCTGCGCATCGAGCGTCTTCAGGTCGCGGAACGATAGCATCCATTTTTGGATCACCGCATGCAGTGCCCCGTAGTTCTGCAGACGCCGCTCAGCGGTACTGAAGCGCGGATCGCGCCCAAGGTCCATCCGGCGCATCGCGCGCAG
>NZ_JBIUHC010000198.1:0-16464 GCF_044627735.1 Cupriavidus sp. CuC1
CATCCTCCCAGTCTCGATCGCCCCCGGCAAAATCGGCCGTGGAGACGTGACGACTCCGGTTAAATGGATACCCCACACTATCGGTATCCATCGGCGGATTCTTCAGTTGCCGCCGCTGCAGTTGCGCTGCCGAGACAACAGCGGCAGGGTCAAGATCAAAGAGGTTTCCGGCAAATTCATCAGGATGCCGAGCCTCGATCCCGAAGCCGCCGAGCACCTCCGCCGGAAAATCCTTCTCGTTGAAAGTCACGATTACGCTCGCATTGCAGCGAATGGCGGCAGCGAGAACATGTCTGTCGTTCGCATCGGGCAGCGTCAATCCAGCGACAAGATCCTCATACCCGCTAACAAGCCCATCGGGGATCGCTAGATCCATCAGGTCGGCCGTGCGATTGACTTGCTCGGCGGTCAGGTCAAGGCGATTTTTCAGTAGGTTGCGTTTCCACTCGTCATGTATCTGTGCACTCCATCGCGCCCTGAATCGGCCGGACAGCCCCAACCACATCAGAAAATCTCGCAACGGAGCCGGATAAAGTACGCACGCATCATAGAGGGCAGTAAACGGGGAATGCCTCATTCGTAGCCCAGATTCAACTCCTGAGCCTGGCGAGCCAGCGCTTCCATGGCCTGTTCGCTCGCGCGATCGCGTTCGGCCTTGAAACGCATCAGATCGGCAAAACGCACGCGCCGATGTTTGCCTGTCTTGTGGTACGGCAGGGCATCGGTCTCAAGCAACTTCACAAGATGAGGACGTGAGACATTCAGCAAGTCCGCGGCCTCTTGCGTGGTCAACTCGGCGTGCAACGGAACAACCTTGACGGCGTTGCCCTCGGCCAGTTCCGCCAGGATGTCCACCAGCAAACGGAGTGCCGAAGTTGGCAATTCCACCCGATGAGCCTGATTCTTCTCGTCGAAAATCTGAATGTGCTGAGTCTCGAGTTGCGTAGCAAGATAGGCGGCGAGAGCCCGCTGGCCCTCGACTGCCACCTGCACCTCGCGCTCCAGCGGCAGGGACATTTCGGCTATTGCGGCATGACTCATGACTCACTCCAAATACGAACACCTACAAGTCGGCAGTCTATTCGAACGAATCCACAAACGCAATAAACGAAACTAAAGTGTAAAAAGGCCGCCACCTGCTTCATCAACACCACCGCCACCGCATTATCGCCCTCCCTCACTTCCCACCATCGAACAACGGCGACGCTTCGATGCGCTCAAGCATGCCGCGCGCCGCGCTCGTCAGCGGACGGTTGGCCCTGACGATCAGGCGCGACTGCGCGGCCTCGAAGATGGGATTGGTGGTGCGCAGCGCCACAAGCTCGCCCCTGGCGACCTCCTTCACCACGGAGTTCGAGGAGGTGAAGGTCAGGCCAAGGCGACACTCGACATAGCGCTTGAGCGTGAGGATGGCGTTGGCGACGAAGCTGGGCGTGAGGACGATATTCTCGGAGAGCTCCGCCATCTGGATCAGCTGGCGCAAGCCGAATCCCGGCGCCATCATTGCCACCGGATATCGTGCCACGTCCTTCAATGCTGGCCGCTTGCGCTGGCGCGCGAGCGGATGGTCCGGCCAGGCAATGACACACAGCGGATGCGTGCGCGCGGCGACCACGTGAATGGCGGGGTCCGCGGGCGCGCCGAACACGACGCCGATATGCGCGTCGTCATGCGCCACCGCACGCACGGCGTCGGAGGCACCGGCCACCTTCAGCGAGACGCGGATGCCGGGATACTGGTGGCAGAACTCGTCCACCACGCCGCTCATCAGGATATCGACAAAGCCTTCGCTGGCCACCAGCTGGAGGTCGCCGCGCTGCAGGCCGTTCACCTCATCGAGCCGGGCCATCAGCGCTTGCTCGCTGGCCTGGCGGTCGCGGCAATGCTCCATCACGATGGCGGCCACCTCGGTCGGCACGATGCCCCGGCCTTTGCGCTCGAGCAGCGCCACGCCTAGTTCGGTCTCCAGCAACTGGATTTGCCGGCTGACGATCGACGGCTCCACGCCAAGCCGCTCGGCTGCGCCGCGCACCGACCCCGTGTTGACCGCCTCGAAAAAATACTGCAAGCGCCGCGCGCTGAGTCCGCCTTCCATTTTTTCCGTTCCTGTTGTTCTGGCCTTTCTGGTTTGCTCCCCTCGCCCACGCAGCGGATGGGGGGCCGGGGGAGAGGGCGGGCGCTCGATACGCCTGCGTGCTGCATAAAACCGAGGGCTTCGCTTCTAGTGGCTCCTAGCCAAACCGCCCCTCTCCCCAGCCCTCTCCCCGTGAGGGGAGAGGGAGCGACAGCCGTCGTCGTGGCGTGCGGTGTTGGCCCATCCGTCGGCTCCGTTCAATGTCACCGGTCTGCGACAGCCGTCGTCACGGCACGCGGCTTTGGCCCATCGGTCGGCTTCGTCCAATGCCTCTGTTTTGTTCAGCCATCGTCATGTCAAACGGCTTTGGTCCATTCAACAAAAATCGTTGCCAAATAGGCAACAATTTCCCGGCAAGCTTACATTGATCTGGAGGACTGGAATTGCGAATAATGTGCGGGCAGCAAATTCTCCCGCCCCCTTCGAGCAAACCAAGCATGAAACCCTTCTCTTCAATCCTGGCAGCCGCAACCCTGGGCGTGCTCTGTCACCAGACCGCGGGCGCGGCACCGCAAGACCCCGCGTACCCGGTCAAGCCCGTGAAGATCGTGGTCGGTTACGCGCCCGGCGGCTCCTCCGATGCCGTGGCGCGGCTGGTGGCCAACCGGCTGTCGGAACGGCTCGGGCAGAGCTTCGTGGTTGAAAACCGCCCTGGCGCGGCCAGCAATATCGCGGCGGCCGGCGTGGCGCGTTCGCCCAACGATGGCTACACCATCCTGCTGGGCTCCAATGCCAGCACCATCAATGTCTCGCTGTACAAGAAGCTACCCTTCGACTTCCAGAAGGACTTCGCGCCGGTGGTGTTGCTCACGCGCTTCCCGAACATCATGGCGGTGAACCCCTCGGTGCCGGCAACGACGGTGGCGGAGTTCATCAGCTATGCCAAGGCGCATCCGAAGGGCCTCTTCTTCGCGTCGTCCGGCGCGGGCTCGTCGACGCGGCTGTCGGCCGAGCTGTTCAAGATGATGGCGGGCATCCGGATGGAGCACGTGCAGTACAAGGGCAGCGCCCCGGCACTGACCGACCTGATGGCGGGCCAGGTGCAGGTGATGTTCGATACGGCGCCGTCGGTCATGCCGCTGATCAAGAGCGGGAAGCTGCGCGCGCTGGCGGTGACCAGCGCCAGCGCGCAGCCCTTCGCGCCGGAGATCCCCACCGTGGATGCCGGCGGGCTGAAGGGCTATGAAGTGGTGTCCTGGTACGCGCTCTTCCTGCCCGCGGGCACGCCGGGCAGCATCGTCGATACGCTGAACAAGGAAGTCAACGCGATCATGGGCGAGAAGGAAACCCGCGAGAAGCTCGCCGCGATGGTGGCGACACCAGGCGGTGGCACGCCCGAAGCGCTGCGCCAGTTTGTCGGCTCGGAAATCACCAAATGGGGCGCCGTGGTCAAGGCCTCCGGCGCCACCGCGGACTAGGCCGGAAGACCATGCGCGTTTTTACCGGCTCGCTAGCCACCGAAACCAACACCTTCGCCCCGCTGCCGACCGCGCTCGATGCGTTCGTCGACCGCGGCTACTTTCCCGCGGGCACGCACCCGCCAGAAATGACCGTGTTCAGCGGCCCGCTATGGGCCGCCCGCGAACGCGGCCGCGAGCGCGGCTGGGTGGTGATCGAGGGCATGGCCGCGGGCGCGCAGCCCAGCGGCGTGACCACGCGCCATGCCTACGAAACGCTACGCGACGAGCTGCTCGGCGACCTGCAGCGCTCGCTGCCTGTCGACATGGTGGTGCTGGGCCTGCACGGCGCCATGGTGGCGGACGGCTATGCGGACTGCGAGGGCGACCTGCTCACCCGCGTGCGCGCGCTGGTTGGCCCCGCCGTGGTGGTCGGCGCCGAGCTGGATCCGCACAGCCACCTGTCGGATGCCATGGTGGCGCATGCCGACATCCTGGTGGCCTACAAGGAATATCCGCACACCGATATCCGCGAGCGGGCGCTGGAGCTGGTGGACCTGTGCGCGGCGCAGGTGGAGGGACGCATCACGCCCGTGGCGGCAGTGGTCGACTGCGAGATGGTCGTCACCATCCGGACCAACCAGGAGCCGGCACGCAGCTATGTCGACCGGCTGATCGCACTGGAGGGCCGCGACGGCATCCTCTCGGTCTCCGTGGTGCACGGCTTCCCGTGGGGCGACGTGCCCGACATGGGCACCAAGCTGCTGGTGTACGCGGATGCTGACGCCGCGGCCGCGCAACGGCTCGCGCGGCGCCTGGCCGACGAGCTGATCAGCATGCGCGAGGCCCTGACGCCGGCTTACCCTGCCCCGGATGCGGCCATCGACCTGGCGCTGGCATTGGCCATGGAGCCGGGCGGCGCGCCCGTGGTCATCGCGGATGCGGCCGACAACCCTGGCGGCGGCGCGGCCGGCGATGCCACGTTCCTTTTGCATCGCCTGCGCGAGCGGGGCATCGGCAACGTGGCGGTGGGCCCCGTGTGGGACCCCATCGCGGTGCGCATTGCCTTTAGCGCCGGCGTGGGCGCGCGGCTGGCGCTGCGCATCGGCGGCAAGGTCAGCCCGATGTCGGGCGAGCCCATCGACCTGGACTGCGCCGTGAAGGCGCTGGTCCCGGACATGATCATGACGGGGCTGTCGGGCGCGCCGGCGGCGGTAGGCAACGCGGCACTGGTGGAAGCGGATGGCATCGAGATCGTGCTGATCACGCTGCGCGCGCAGGCGCTGGACACCGATGTCTTTACGCAGCTCGGCTGCCGGCTGGCGCAGAAGACGCTGATCGTCGTCAAATCGGCGCAGCACTTCCACACCGCGTTCTCGCGGATCGCGCGCCATGTCATCTACGCGGATGCGCCGGGCTCGGTCTCGCTCGATCTGCGCTCCCTGCCCTACCGGCACATTCGCCGGCCCAAGTGGCCAATTGATGATTGATGCCTGAACAAAAGAAGGCGGCGGGCGCGCCCAGACGCGCTCCCGCCGCCTTCACGGCATCATGCCTTCTTCAATCCTTCTTCAAGCCTCTTCAAGCCTTCTTCACCCACGCACTGCACCAGCCCTTGGTCGCGACCTGCTTGCCGGCAAACAGGGGGCAGCCGCCGCTTGCGTCGGTCGCCTTGCCCTGGAAGAGCTGGCAGTTGCCGCAATGCTGGCTGGCATCGTGCTTCGGGTACTTGGCCTTGTCCACCTTCGATGTATCGGCCTTGTAGCCCAGACCGACCGCCTGCGGATCTTTTTCATCCACCATCGGGCCGCTGCCCTGCGCCCTGGCCGACAGGGAAACACCCAGCGCGCCGGCCGCCGCGATGATCGGAATGCCTTTCAAGAAATGACGACGAGTTGACATCTTTATTCCTCTTTTCTGTGGGGGACAAACTGGACAGGGCCGCGCCTCGTGTAACAGCGCAAGCCACCATCCCTCAACCATCGGCGCACCCATGACGGTGCGCGCCGGATACCCGCCCGGACGCAGGCCACGCCACGGCAAGAAGCAAAGTGTCAGACACGTCGGTTCAAAGTGCGGGCAGCCGGCACCCGGAGCCGCCATCGTGGCTGGCTCCAGGCTTGTATCCCGATTGAGTTTAGGCGACGTCGATTACGTTGAGGTTGCGCGTAGTCATGGATATGAATGATCCATGCCCTGCGTGCGCCTGGAATCCGGCTGCCTGATCGCTCGGGACTGGATCGGGCTGGGAAGAACGTCCTAACGCCGTCCGCCCATATCGACGATCGCGCCGTTTGGCGCAACCAGGTAGAAGTCCCCGCCTACGCCTACCCAGTGGTGGCCTTTCGATGGCTTCGGCAGATCGTACGAATGCCAGTCATCCACGACATATTGACGATCACGGTACTCCGCGGGGAGCCTGTCGCCCTTATGCCACTGGCCGGGCCCGGCACGCCCGTTGTCGCGGTCGTCACCCGGGCCCCGACGGGCATCCCGGGGCGGCTGCGACTGGCCCTGATATTGGTAACCACGGTCGGCGCCGCGGTCGGAGTCACGATCAGGGCCGCGGTCCGGCTGCGCAAAACTCGGGGCCGAGACCAGGAACCCGCCGGCGAGCATCGCGCCCAACAGCAGTTTGCTTCTCACGGTTTTCGTCATCAGGCACTCCTTTTTATTAGCCGCCATGCCCGCGCTGGCCGCGGTGGCCCAGGCAGGACATCATCAACAGGGCGAAAAGCACAAGCAATCCACGCAAATGGCTTGTCGCCAGTTGCTGGCTCGCAACTTCGATGCCCGGCTTAAGGATAGTGGCTGTGGCGCAGGATGGCGGCGAGAAGCGCCGGATCAGGCGCTCATCGCGCTTGCGCGGAGGAAAATGGAGACGCCGAGGCAGACTGGCAGGAACACGGTGGCGGTAAATGCCTGCCACCGGTGTAAAAACTTCAACCCGATACGGCCAAGACGCGGCGCACAAGCCGCGCCGGCATCACAACCCATGTCGCCAGCGATCAGGCGTGCGCACCCTGCAGCGTGCCGGCAAAACGGTGTTGCCCAGGGGCTTTGTCGTCAGGGGTGGCGTCCAGCTTGAACTCGCCCACCGCGTTCTGCAACTGGTGCGCTTGTTCCGCCAGGGCCGACGCGGCGGCGGCGGCTTGTTCCACCAGCGCGGCGTTCTGCTGCGTGACTGCGTCCATTTGCATCACCGCTTGATTGACCTGCTCGATGCCGCCGCTCTGCTGCGCCGACGCCACCGAGATCTCGCCCAGGATGGTGGTCACCTGGCGGGACGCCGTCACGATCTCGCGCATGGTCTGGCCGGCATGCTCCACCCGCGCGGAGCCGTTGCGCACCTGCTCCACGGAGTCGCCGATCAGGCCGCGGATTTCCTTGGCCGCCGCGGCGCTGCGCTGCGCCAGCGTGCGCACCTCGCCCGCCACCACGGCAAAGCCGCGCCCTTGCTCGCCCGCGCGCGCTGCTTCCACGGCGGCGTTGAGCGCCAGGATATTGGTCTGGAATGCGATGCCCTCGATCACGTCGATGATGTCGACGACCTTCTTGGAACTCGCGCTGATCGCCTGCATGGTCTCCACCACCTCGCCCACCACAGTGCCGCCGCGCTGCGCAATATTCGAGGCATTGGCCGCCAGTTCATTGGCCGCGTGCGCGCGCTCAGTGTTCTGCCTGACCATGGCGGTCAGCTCGCCCATGCTCGATGCGGTTTCCTGCAGCGCGGCGGCCTGCTCCTCCGTGCGCTGCGAGAGATCGGTATTGCCTGCCGCGATCTGCGTCGAGGCGTCCGTGATGGAATCGGTCGATTCCTTGATGCGGGTCACCAGATCCGTGAGCATGTCCTCCATCTCGCCCATGCCGGCCAGCAAGCGGCCGAACTCGCCCTTGCGCTCGGTTTCAAACTCCTTGCTGAGATCGCCGGAGGCCACGGTCTCGGCGATATAGACGGCCTCGGCAAGCGGCTCCGCGATGCTGCGCGCGATGCCGTAGGTAAAGGCGGCACCAACCAGAAACGCGACAAACCATAGGGTAAACATCAGGGTGCGCGCGCCGTCGATGGCCTGTTGCGCGTGGCCGCCGCCAGCCCCGGGCAGGCGGTCCAGCCCGACCGCGATCGCCGCGGCCATCAAGAGCAAAACCACCGCGAAACCCACGCCAAGGCGTGTACGGATGGTCAGGTTGGCAAATGACATCATTGCTGCATCTCCCCTTTTATGTGGACTACGCCGGCTTCGTCGTCTGGATAACGGCGATCCGCGCAGAAACTTTAGGAAAAATCCCAGATGTCTTTATCTGCGCCGTCGGCGGGCCCCCTCAGCCGGGGAGATGGCCCGGCGGCGCCCCGTCGCCCGCGCGGCTGCCGGCGGGGAAATGCACGCCGGCGCGCTGGGCCGCCGGGCGCATGGCTAGGCTGGAAGCCGGTTTGCGGTCAAAACTCCTGTTCGCGGGTCACGGTGCACGGCCCCACCCGCTTCGGCATCTTGTCGCCATTGCCTATAAGTTACATCAATGTATCTTATAGAAATATTACATTAAAGCGCCTATAGAGCCGCTTTTCAAGTCACTTCCTCATCCCTGAAAAATCCAGTAGCGCGTTGACCAGCTTGAGCAACCGCAGGCCGTTGCGATGCGTGATCTCGATCAGCCGGTGATCGTCGGAGCCGGCGGCGTGGGGCCTGTTCAGCAACGCCTCGAGCGGACCGAGCATCAGCGTCAGCGGCGCGCGGAACTCGTGGCCGATGCTGGAGAAGGACTTGGACGCACGGCGTGGGACGGTGCACGAAGGGTCTCATTCACCGCTTTGCCGGGTGCGCCGCAATCGGCTCGCCGTAGCCGGCGCGAGCCTGTAAACCCTATTGAAATTAGCCGGTCACAGGTACTCCTTGATGTCATGGCGCGGGAAAGCCCGCCAGCGCACGGGACCACCCAGCACGCCACCACGCAACGCCCTCAGTCCACCGTGATCTGGCGCTTGCGAATCACGCCGGCCCAGCGCGCGCTGTCCTGCTGGATCGTGGTGGCCAGTTCCTGCGGCGTGCCGCCGCTGGTGTCCATGCCGAGTGTGGCCAGCTTCTCCTTGAGCGCCGGGTTCGCCAGCACTTCAAGCGCCTGGTGATTGATGCGGGCGATCACGTCCTTGGGCGTGCCTGCCGGCGCCATCAGCGCGTACCAGGATACGGCCTCGAACTTGGGAAAGCCCTGCTCGGCAATGGTGGGCACGTCGGGCATCACCGCCAGGCGTTTCTGGCTGGCCACGCCGAGCGCGTGGAGCTTGCCCGCCTTGATGTACGGCAACGCCGACGAGACCTGCGCGAACATCATGGTCACCTGGCCCCCGACCAGATCTGTCATGGCCGGGCTCACGCCCTTGTAGGGAATGTGGTTGAGCTTGACCTTGGCGTCCAGCTGCAGCAGCTCGCCCGCCAGGTGCGCCTGGCTGCCGGCCCCGGGCGAGGCAAAGGTCAGCTCGCCCGGCTTTTGCGCCGCCAGCTTGAGGAGATCCGCGAGGGAGGCGGCGGGAACGTTGGCGCCGACCACCAGCACGTTCTCCGCCGTGGCCAGCATCGTCACCGGCACCAGGTCTTGCGCCTTGTACGGCAGGCTGCGGAACAGAGAAGGATTGACGGCGATATTCCCTACCGGCACCACCGCCAGCGTATAGCCATCCGGCGCGGCCTTGGCCGCCTGGTCCACGCCGATGGTGCCGGCCGCGCCCGCCTTGTTCTCCACCAACACGCTTTGGCCCCACGCCTTGGACAACCCCTCGCCCACGACCCTGCCGAGCACGTCGGCGGGCCCGCCCGCCGGGAACGGCACGATCAGCCGCACGGGCTTGGACGGATAGGCCTGGGCGCCGGCAAGTATCGGCAACCCGGCGGCCAGCAAAGTCATCAGGAAACGCTTCATCGACAATTCTCCACGTCAGTCGGACTATCAGAAAATCAAGAATACTGGCTCCCGGGCATGGCCAGCCACGCGCAAGCCGTGCTCGCAGCCGTGGCGGTCATGGGCGGTACTCCTTGGCGTCAAGGGTGCCGGTCAGCGCAAAGCCCGCCTGGTCGGCTTCGCTGGCGTAGCGCGCCAGCACGTCATAGTCCTGCGCGCTGACGGCAGCAAAGCGCGCCAGCCGCAGTTGCGCAAGCCAGCCCGCGCAGGCCGGATCGCAGTGCAGGTCCAGCAGCACGGCGCGCACGCGCGCCACGGTGGCGTCGCCGGTCTGCGGCGAAGCCACCAGCGGCGGAATCGGCGAAGCTGGCGTCACCGCCACGCTGCGCACCTTCGCCATCAGCTCAGGGGCGTGCATGCGCAGCAGGTCAAGCACATAGCTGTCCACCACGCCCACCTCGGCATCGCCGCCGATGACCGCGTCGATCACCTGGCGCGGTGTGGGGGTTGGCGCCGCCGTTGGCCGGAACAACGTGACGGCGCCGGCGGCAGCCGTTTCCATCAGGTAGTGCCGTGGCGCGTTGTAGCCGGAGTTCGATTCCGGCAGCATGCAAGCCAGCCGGCCTCCGAAGGCCGGCTCCAGCGTGGTGGCCGCCGCATCGGCGCGCACGATGAACTCAGTGAAGTATGCCGGCCGGCCCCCATAGCGCGGCAGCGACGGCACCGGCGCCGCCAGCAGGCGATGACGGCTTCCCGCGCTGACAAACGGGAATCCGCACATGAAAACGCAGCCGCAGTCCGGCCGCGCCCACAGCGCGCTGACCGGCGCCGGCGCGGCATGCTCGACGTATGTCCACGCCACGCCGGCCCGCTCGCCCACGTAGGTGAGCAACGCCCGCCACGCCTGCCCCACCGGCGCGGCCACCGCATACATGCGCGCGTTGGCGATCATGCGTAGACGAGCTGCTGGCCAATGCCCATGCGCTCTGCCTTCTTCATGATGGCGTGGCCAAGCGCGATATCGCTCAGCGACAGGCCACGGTGCCAGAACAGGTTGGTCTCGTCATCGCTCTGCCGGCCCGGCTTGCGGCCCGCGACGATCTCGCCAAGCTCCGCGTGCAAGGTCTGCTCGGACAACTTGCCCGCCTCCACATGCGCGCGCAGCGAGCCGAACATGCCACCCTTGCACTGGGTCCAGTCGTCCACCACCAGCTTGCTCATGATGTCGGTCAGCGACAGCTCCACGGCGCTCATGGTCCCGTACGGCACCACAAATGCGCCCGGCTTGATCCACTCCGTCTTGAGCAGCGGCGTGGGCTTGTCCAGCCGCGACGCCTCGACCACGATGTCCGCCCCCCGCACGCACGACTCCCAGTCCTGCGTGACGATGACCTTCTTGCCAAGATCCCTCTCCAGCCGCGCGGCGAAAGCGTCGCGGCTTTCCGGGCGCCGCGAATGCACGCGGATCTCGTCGAAATCGAAGAGGCTGTCGAGCAGGCGCACATTCCAGTATGACGTGCCGCGCGCGCCGATATGGCCAAGCACCTTGCTGTTGCGGCGTGCCAGGTGGCGCGCGCCCAGCGCGGTCACCGCGCCGGTGCGCGCATCGGTGATGAAGGTCGCGTCGATCATCGCCACCGGCATGCCGGTGCGCGGGTCGAACAGGTTGAGCATGGCCATCTCCGACGGCAGGCCCAGCTTGTAGTTGTCGACGTAGTCGCCGACGATCTTCACGCCGGCCAGCCCGAGCGGCGCCACATAGCCGCGCAGCACGTTGAAGTGGCCATTGAACGCCGGGTCTGGAATCAGGTGCACGCGCGGCTCGATCACGGTCTGGTTGTTGCCTTGCGCCAGCAGGCCCTGCTCCACCGCGTCGAGGATTTCCTTGTCGGTCATCGCGAGCTTCGCGATGTCACGGCCGTTGATGTAAGTCAGATGGATATCGCTCATGTCTTTTCCTGGTCTCCTGTGAACGTTGGGACGATGCACCGGCATGCATCAGGATGCCCCGCAATGGGCTGCGCATCCCCATCGCGGTGCTGGCGCCGGTTGCGCCTGGCGCCGCCTTGGTGCACGTTTTCAAGCGCGCTGTCAGAACCCAGTGTAGGCAGCAGCGGCATTACTGTCATATGCTTATATGTCCGCGCGACTTAACATCAGGTTAATGGGTTGAAATCATGAAAATGAACCTCCGGCAGATCGAAGTGTTCCGCGCCGTGATGCTCACGGGCTCGATCAGCGGCGCGTCCAAGCTCCTGTATGTGTCCCAGCCCGCCATCAGCCGGCTGATGTCGCACACCGAGCAACGCCTGGGGCTGGAGCTGTTCCGCCGCGTGAAGGGACGCCTGTACCCGACACCGGAAGCGCGTCGGCTGCTGGGCGAGGTCAATGCGGTGTATGAAGGGATCGAGCGCGTGAACGAGATCGCCGAAGACCTCGCCACCAACCGCACGGGCAGCCTGCGCATCTCATGCAGCCCGAACCTCGGGCAGACAGTGCTGCCCCGGGCCATCGCCTCGTTTCGCGCCGCGCATCCGGCCGTGCGCATCGTGGTGCGCACGCAGATCCCGGGCAACATGCTGCGCGCCCTGCTCTCCGGCCAGGCCGAGCTGGCCGTGTCCAACATGCCGCTGGCGCATCCCAACCTGGAATCCCGGCTGCTGGTGAAGAACCCGATGGTGGCGCTGGTGCCCGCGGGACACCCTTTGAGCGGGCGCAGCTATGTGCGCCCGGCGGAGCTCGCCGGGGAGCCATTGATTGGCTACGGCGCGGATGTGCCGTTCGGCTTGCTGGTGCGGGAGATGTTTGGCAACGACTTCGATGACATCGACATGCGGATCGAAGTGGAGCAGGCGCACGTGGCGCGCGCGCTGGCGCAGGCCGGGGCCGGCATCGCGCTGGTCGATGCCATGACAGTGTTCGGGCAAGCGTGGCCTAATATCGTGGCCATTCCGATCCGGACCAAGGTCAATGCCTCGGTCCAGATCTTCAATGTCCAGTCCGAGCCGCTGTCGCGGCTGTCGCTCGAGTTCGCGCAGGAACTGGTGGCGCGGATGAAGGGTTGAGGCGTGGGGGCGGTCAGGCCAACGCACCCACGCCGCCGCTCACTTCTTCAACGGATGCGCCAGGAAGAACCGCACCATCTCCGCGCTGGCATCGGGCCCGCTCGCGTCGGCATACGAGCCGCGTGTGCTGCCTCCCGCCCACGCGTGCTGCGCGCCATGAATCAGCCAATGCTCCGCCTCGACGCCACCGGGCGACTTCAACCGACGGCACGTGACGGTGCGCCCGTTCTGTTTGCTGGTCCGCTGGCTGTCGCCAGCGGCGGCGCCCTTGAACTCCCGCAGCAATCGCTCGCTGTTGGATACATGGACCGTCGGGTCCGCATCGCCGTGAAACACGATCAGCGGGCGCACTGGCGCGGCTCGCGCCCTGTCCGCCAGCTTCCCGCCTTTCATCGCAGCGAGCGCCGAGGGCAAGTCATGCGCGCTGCCGTGCGCCAGGCCAGAGTGAATCCCCGCGGCGGCATACAGCTCGGGATAGGCGTGGACCATCACAGCGGCCATGGCGCCACCTGCGGACAAGCCAGCCACGTACACGCGATCGGGATCGACCGGGTGGCTGGCCATGACTTCCCGCGTGATACCCGCGATCAGCGCTGGCTCGCCCAGCTCGCGCTGCTGGTCGCCCGGCTTGAACCAGCTCCAGCACTTGGACGGATTGGCCGTCGCGGGCTGGATCGGATACGCGACCAGGAAGCCGTGGCGCTCGGCGAGCGCATTCATGCGGGTGCCCGCCGCGAAATCGTCCGCATCCTGCGTACAGCCGTGCAGCATCACCACCAGCGGCAGGCGCTGGCCCTGGAAGCCGGCGGGCACATAGAGCTTGTAGGCGCGATGGCCAGCGTAGCCGGTGTAGCGCCTGACGGTGAAGTGGCCGGTGTCCTGCACGCCGGGTCGCGGTGCGGGTTGCGGCGCATGCCCGGGCTTTGCGCGGGCTTCACGCGCTTGCGGAGCGATTTCTTGCGCTTGGCGCGGCAGCAGCGCCTCAACAACTTGTGCAGGCTGGAAGCCCGCGACGGGAACTGCGCCGTTGCCGCGCAGCGCACGCTGAATAGCCTCGGTGGCTTCCAGCGGCCCCGCGGTGCGCAGCAGCTCCATGGCTTCGTGCATGGAAGCCAGAAATTCTTCGTTCATCTTCATCATGGTGTCCTTCGATGTGCCTTTAGCGTTGGGCTTTGGGTTGCCTCACGGCTTAGCGGATGCGGCCGGCCAGCGCGGTCTTGACGGCGGCGGAGGCATGGAAAGCGCCCAGCACCACGATCGATTCGATCGTGGCCAGGGCAAGCTCGGGCGTGACATCGGATGCAATGCTGGCGAGTCCCAGCACATGGATATCCAGGCGCTGGTGGGCGGCTTGCGCTGCCTCCAGGTCCTGGCGGGAGAAATGCTGCAGGCCGAGCACCAGCGCGCGCCGCGTCACGGTCTCGCTGACGGCCTGCGCGTGGATCGCAAGCTGGTTGCGGATCGCGGTGCGGATCAGGTCGGTGCGGTTCGAGTAAAAGCCTTCCTCGACCAGCAGGTCGATCTGGCCGAGATCGACGGGGCCGAGATTGATCGTGATCTTCTCGGTTTCGCCGCCTTTGGGGCGGGGGACCAAGCTAGGTGCACCTTGCTGCTCATTCATGCTTATTTACCATCCAATTAACATCCAATGGGATGGTTATAGGATGGAAAACCCCGTTGGACAAGAAGGATTGCAGATTTTTGCTGCAATCGCACATGAAAGTGCAGCCGACGGTATTTGGTGTAGCTTCCACCCTGGCGTTCACGCCGTTCCAGGCGACACATGAAATTTTTCGCTACGCGGCGAGGTGCCGGGGGATCCGCTCTATCCTTGGGCGTGGCGTCATCCACGCCGAACCAGAGAACCAAAAAACCAAGGAACCAGGGATCAAAAGAACATAGGAGCGATATGCCAGCCTCCGCAATGACGACGCGCAGCAGCCCATGGCATTGCCGGGCGGCACCCTTGCTTGCCGCCGCTTGCGCAGCCCTGGCGCTATGCGGCTGCGCACCGGACTCGGTGCGCAACTTCGAGGCGAAAGGCTTCAATGCCTACCTGGACAGCGTGCAGCGCGGCTGCCCGAACATGATGATCGGGAACAACAACATCAGCGATTGGCTGCGCACCGACCGCGGCCAGAATGACAGCGACTACGTGTACTGGCTCGACCAGACCTCCCGGCTTTACTACCAGCGCATCACGCCGGCGCAGTATCGCGACTCGGTCATCGGCGCGCTCGGGCAAGGCAAATCGGATGCGCGCGCGGTGGACTGCATCGTCCGCAAGCTGCCCGCGCAGCGCCCTACCAGCCCGGCAGGGGACAAGCGGCCGTAATTGCTGGCCGTGGTTGCTGCATGGGGTTTAGCGCGCCGCGCTCGGCTGCAAGAGAACGCGTCGCCGGCTCTGCCGGCGACGCGTTCCTTAACCGCAAGATGAACAACTATTTCGACAGGCTGGTCTTGCTTCAGTTGATCGACCACGTCGCTGCCTGCCTTGCGCCCGGCGCGCAGGACGCAAAGGCCTGAACGGCCGGCTTCCGGTCGGTTGCACCAGCCCGCGGGCCACCCTTGGCAAGGGCTAGGCGACTTCCACCACCATCTCGATCTCTACACAAGCTCCCATCGGCAACTGCGCCACGCCAAAGGCGCTGCGCGCATGGCGCCCTTTTTCGCCGAAGACCTCCAGCAACAGCGCCGAGGCGCCATTGGTGACGATATGCTGCTCGGTATAGTCCGGCGCGGAGTTCACCAGGCTCATCACCTTGACGACTCGCGTGACCCGGTTGAGATCACCGAGCGTTGCATGCAGCGTGCCAAGCAGATCGATGGCCACCGCTCTTGCCGCTGAGCCGCCCTCCTCGGTACCCACGCCCTGCCCGAGCTTGCCGACCCAGGGCGCACCATTCTTGCGCGCAATGTGGCCGGAGACGAACAAGGTCTTGCCCGTCTGGACAGCCATCTCGAACAGCGCCCCCGGCGCTGACACCGGATCCAGCGTTATCCCCAGCTGGGCCAGCTTGTCATACACAGTATCACTCATAGGTCTCTCCGTTAACTGCTTGATGATGCATGGGGGGGTATCCGAGCGGCTATTCCGCCGGTTCGGCGTCGTCGCGCATTCCCTTGAGATGCTTGTAAACAGTTGCCCGCCCCATGCCAAGAATAGTTGCAACATAGTTAGCCGCGCTCTTGCCGTTGAACGCGCCCTCCGCGTACAGCGCCTCCACCAGCTCACGCTTGTGATCGCGGGTGAGCGTGTTCAACGCCAGTTGGCGCTTCTGCAGCCATTCGTGCAGGAAAATATTGATCCGCTCCTGCCAGTCGTCCTTGAACAGGTCGACCGGGCGGGAGGCCACACCGACCCCCTTGACGAAGAGTTCCAGGGCAGCCCCGATATCTTCAAACACGGCGATATTGAAGTTCACGCACATCACGCCAGCCGGCTTGCCGTCTTCCCCGTCGATCGTGACGCTGATGGACCGCATGCGCCGGCCGTGCCAGTTCAGCTTCTCATAGGGCCCGTAGATCTTCTTCTTGGCGTTGATGTCCAGCTCATCGATTGACGAGTCGTCACCCACCTCGCGCCGGGAGAGGTTGTTCGAGATATGAATGACCTTCCGGTCCGCCGTGTCATGTATGACCACTTCGGCGTACGGAAAAAACAGCGTGGATATGCTGTCCGCAATGGGCGCATAGCGTTTGAGCAGCATGGCACTCCTGGTCGTCTCCCTGTTCTTCTTCATCGTCGCTCCCCGTTGGTCCGCTGGCCTGGCCGCGAGGCAGGCCTCTGTACGAAGCCCTCTCGCCTGCGCATCTTGCTCCATGCGTGGCCAAACCTAGAACGATACCTTATGCCCCGCCCGATGCCGAACGAAACGCCGGGTGCGATCGTTGTCTCTGTAGTGGTCAAGTTTTTTCGGACAGGCTGATAGGTTGTTTTACTGTTGGCTTGGCCTCATAAGCGGTAGGCGAG
>NZ_JBIUHC010000199.1:0-16341 GCF_044627735.1 Cupriavidus sp. CuC1
GGCAGCGCGCCGTTGGCTGCCAGCGCGGCAGGCTGCGCCGGCTGGGCCGGTTGCGGCGCCAGCAGGGCGGCCAGCGCGGCGGCGGCGGACTGGGCGGCGGGATCCGCAGCCTGGTCCTGGGACTGCTCGTCGTCCTTCTCCTGGCGGCGTGACGGCTTGGTGGCTACCGTGCTGGCCTGCGTGCCTTGCTTGGCGGCGTTGCCGTTCTGGCCGCTGGCCTCGTTGCGTGTGGACGCGTTATCGGCGTTGTTGTTGCTTGCGTTGTTGGTGCTGCTGTTGCTGTTGCTGCTATTGGTGCTATTGCTGCTGGTGCGGTCATCGTTGCGGGCGCGCGCCAGCGCATCGCCGAACCCTTGCGACTTCGCATCGGCACTGCTGGTGTTGCTGGCGCTGCGCGAAGAGGCGGCCGTGGCGGCATTGCTGACAATCTGGCTGATATCGATCATGTTCGGGTTCGCTCTGGCTGGGCGGCTTAACGGTGGCGGCCTGCGACTTGCAGGCGGGCGGCGCGGGCTGCGTATTCGTCGGTGTCGCGTTGCTCGCGACGCGTGCTGGCAATCTGCTCGCGCGTTGCCGCGCGGGTAATGAGCGTGTCGAAGGAACTCTGGCGGCGCTTTTGCTGCTGCCAGTTGGCGCGGCCGGCGAGCAACTGCGCCTCGGCCCGCGCCAGCGCTTCGGTCTGCTGGCGGATGGCGGTATCGAGCGAGGCCAGGAACTGCGCAAAGTCCTGCCAGCGCGTGGAAGTCATGCCGTCCTGCGCGATGGCTTGCATGCGCTCGCGGTATTCCTGCCGGTACTGCGTGAGCGCGGCCAGTTGCTGCTCCGCCTGGTTGCGCAGGCCTTGCAGCCGGCCCAGCTCGCGCGCGGCGGCATCCGTATCGTTCTGGGCCAGGTCGGCCAAGGTGTTCAATGCAGATGGCTTAGCCATGTTCACTCCGTTGGAAGAGACTATGCAACTGGCCGATCGAGGCGTCGTAGCCGGCGCGCTCATGGATGTCTTGCTGCAGGAAGGCTTCCATCTGCGGATGCAGGTGGATGGCCAGGTCCAGCTCCGGGTCGTTGCCCGGCACGTACGCGCCCACGCTGATCAGGTCGCGGTTGCGCTGGTAGCGCGACATCAATTGCTTGAAGCGCCGCACCGAGGCGAACTGCGGCGGCTCGATCAGCGCCGTCATGGCCCGGCTGATCGAGGCTTCCACGTCGATGGCGGGGTAGTGGCCGGACTCCGCCAGGCTACGCGAGAGCACGATGTGGCCGTCCAGGATGGCGCGCGCGGAGTCCGCGATCGGGTCCTGCTGGTCGTCGCCTTCGGTCAGCACGGTGTAGAAGGCCGTGATCGAGCCACCGCCTTCGGCGCCGTTGCCGGTACGTTCCACCAGCGTGGGGAGCTTGGCGAACACCGAGGGCGGATAGCCCTTGGTGGCGGGCGGCTCGCCGATGGCCAGGGCGATCTCGCGCTGGGCCATGGCATAGCGCGTGAGCGAGTCCATGATCAGCAGCACGTGGCGGCCCTGGTCGCGGAAGTACTCGGCCAGGCGCGTGGCATAGGAGGCGCCCTGCATGCGCAGCAGCGGCGAGGTGTCGGCCGGCGCGGCCACCACCACGGAGCGCGCGCGCCCTTCCGGGCCCAGGATGTTCTCGATGAAGTCTTTCACTTCGCGGCCGCGCTCGCCGATCAGGCCGACCACGATCACTTCCGCGCTGGTGTAGCGCGCCATCATGCCCAGCAACACGCTCTTGCCCACGCCGGAGCCGGCGAACAGGCCCATGCGCTGGCCGCGGCCAACGGTGAGCATGCCGTTGATGGCGCGCACGCCCACGTCGAGCACGGTCTCGATGGGCGCGCGCGACAGCGGGTTGATCTGCGTGCCACCCAGCGTGACTTCGGTGGCGGCGGTGATGGGGCCCAGGCCGTCCAGCGGACGCCCGGCGGCATCGAGCACGCGCCCGAGCAGGCCTTCGCCCACCGGCAGGCGCTTCGAGCCCGGCTCGCGCGGGGTGGTGTCGCCGCGGGGCAGCGGCGTGGGTTCGAGCGGATAGACCCGCGCGCCGGGCACCAGGCCCACCACGTCGGATTGCGGCATCAGGTAGAGCCGGTCGGCGCCGAAGCCGACCACTTCCGCCTCGGCCAGGCGCGGGCCGGTGTTCTTGCCATGCAACTGGCCACCTGGCAGCTCGATCAGGCAATCGCTGCCCACCGGCAGGCGCAGGCCTACGGCTTCCAGCACCAGGCCGGCGGCGCGGGTCAGGCGGCCGCAGCTGCGCTTGCTGTCGATCTCGGCAATGCCGGCCGAGGCCGCGGTGAGCGCATCGCGCCAGCGCTGGCCATGCAGGCCGGCGGTGAAATCCGTATTTGCCGCGGTAGTTGCCGGGGTAGTTGCCGAACGATCAGGCATGCGGCGGCTCCCACGGGTCGTCGCGGCCGAGCGCCTTGACCACGCGGCTCCAGCGCGTGGACAGCGTGGCATCGAGCTCGCCGCTGGCGGCACTTGCCACGCAGCCACCGCGCGCGATGGCGGGGTCGGCGCGCACGCTCCAGCCGGCGGCTTGCAGCTCGCCGGCCAGGTGGGTTTCCACCAGCGTGACGTCCTCGGGATTGAGCAGCAGGCAGGGCGAGCCGGACAGCGCCGGCTCGGCCGCGAGCAGTTCGCGCACCGCCGGGAGCAGCACGGCGGGATCGGCCTGCACGGCTTGCTGCACGAGCTGGCGCGCCACATCCAGCGCCAGGGAAATCAGGGTCTGGGCCACTTCTTCGTCGACGCGGCCAAGCGCGTGGCTGAAGGTAGCGGCCAGTTGCTGCAGGTGGGCGGCTTCGGTGCGTGCGCCTTCCAGGCCGCGCGCATAGCCCTCGCGGTGGCCGTCGCCGTAGCCCTGGGTCTGGCCCTGGGTATAGCCCTGGGCGTAGCCTTCCTTGCGTGCGCCTTCGCGCATGGCATCGAGCGCGGCAAAGTCGATGGGCGGCGGCGCTGGCTCCAGCGGCATGAACTCCGCCGGAGCGGGCGCGGCCTTGCGCGGATCCAGCGAGACCATCTGCCAGCGTTGCCAGCCGTTCTTCTGCGGGGCGCGGCCCGCGGGCGCGGCAAAGCTCTCGAAGCCAGCCTGCCGTGGCGCTGCGCGGCTATCGCCGGCATCGCCAGCATGGTCGCCACGAAGATCGCCACGACCATCGACAAAATCGCTGTCCGAGGCAAGGCCCCGGAACTGGCGCAGGGCACGTTCAGACGTAGGCATCGTCGCCACCACCGATTACAACTTCGCCGGCTTCGGCCAGGCGTCGTACCACCTGGAGGATGTTCTTCTGCTCGGCCTCGACTTGCGAGACCCGTACCGGGCCCAGCGCTTCGAGGTCTTCGCGCAGCATTTCGCCGGCGCGGGTCGACATGTTGCGGATGAACCTGTCGCGCAACTCCACCGGCGCACCCTTGAGCGCGACGATGAGCGATTCGGTGGCCACTTCCTTGAGCACGCGCTGGATGCCGCGGTCGTCCACTTCGAGCAGGTTCTCGAACAGGAACATCTCGTCGATGATCTTCTGCGCGAGGTCGCCGTCGTGCAGGCGCACGCCTTCGATCACCGCTTCCTCGTGGGCCGTGCTCATCAGGTTGATGATCTCGGCCGCCGTACGCACGCCGCCCATGCGGCTGCGCTTGAGGCTCTGGCCCGCCAGCAGCTTGGTCAGCACGTCGGTCAGCTCCTGCAGGGCGCCAGGCTGCACGCCGCCGAAGGTGGCGATCCGCAGGATCACGTCCTGGCGCAGGCGCTCGGTGAACATGGCGATGATCTCGGACGACTTCTGCCGGTCCAGGTGGATCAGGATGGTGGCAATGATCTGCGGGTGTTCGTCGCGGATCAGCTCTGCCACCGAGGTGGAATCCATCCAGTTCAGCGAATCGATGCCGGCGCCCGGGTCGCGGGACTCGAGGATGTCCTCGATCACCGAGACCGCGCGCTCCTCGCCCAGCGCCTTGTTCAGCACGCTGCGGATAAAGGCGCTCGAATCCACGTTCAGGGCGAGGTACTGCTCGGTCTCCTGGCGGAACTCAGCCAGCACGGCGGACATCTGCTCGCGCGTCACCGAGTTGAGCGTGGCCATGGCCGAGCCCAGGCTCTGCACTTCGCGGGGGCCAAGGTGCTTGAATACTTCAGCTGCGGCGTCTTCACCGAGCGACATCATCAGGATGGCGCTCTTCTGCAATCCTTCATCGGTCATCGCTAGCCATCCAGTTTTTGATCACACTAGCAACCAGGCGCGGGTCGCGCTGCGCGGCGTCACGCACCAGGGCGAGATCGCTTTCATATTTAGCGGCAAGCCGCAGGACTTCCGGATTGGCCGGCTCATCGGCCGGCAACAAAATGGCTTCGTTGTCGGATGACTTTTCCTGTGGTGGCGGCAGGGGCGGCGCGGTGTACTTGCGCAGCACCGGACGCGCTACCTTGAACCACACGAACAGCGCCAGCAGTGCCAGCAGCAGGTAGCCGGCGGCGGTCTTGGCCAGGGCGATCATTTCCGGCTGCTTCCACAGCGGCAGTTCCGGCTTGATCTCGCTGTCCACGGTGAACGGGCTGTTGACCACGTTGAGCGAGTCGCCCCGGTCGGCCGAGAAGCCCATGGCTTCCTTGGTCAGGTTCTCGATCTGGGCGAGCTGCGCGGCGGGCAGGGCTTCCGACACCATCTTGCCGTTGGCACCCGCCTTTTGACGGTAGTTGACCACCACGGCCACCGACAGGCGCTTCACGCCGCCCGGTGCCTGCTGCACGTGGCGCACGGTACGGTCTAGCTCGTAGTTGGTGGTGGAGTCGTGGCGGCTGCTGCTCGGGCCGGACTGGGCCGTGGCGGTGGCGCCGCCCTGGGCCTGGCCTTGCTGGCCGGGCTGCTGCCCCGGCTGGTTCGGCTGGCCCGGGCGCGGCGGCTGGGCCGTGGCGATCGGGGCGGCGGCCGGTGCGGGCGGCTGGTTGGACAGCGCGCCAGGCACGCCGCCAACCGGGGCCGCGCCTTGCTGGCTCGACTCGCTCGATTGCTGGCTGCGAATAGCGGCACGGGTCGGGTCCTGGTTCGGCTTGTAGGACTCGTCCGTGTGCTCGACGATGGAGAAATCCACGTCGGCAGTAACCTGTGCTTTCACATTGTCCTGGCCGAGGATCGGCGCCAGGATGGCCTCCACGCGCTGCGCGTAGTTGCGCTCCAGCGCCTGCACGTACTTGATCTGGCCGGCGTCGAGCATGCGCTCGTTGGTGCCGCTGCCGGACAGCAGGTTGCCGTGCTGGTCGACGATGGAGATGGCCTTGGGCGTGAGTTCCGGTACGCTGGACGAAACCAGGTGGCCGATCGCGGCAACCTGGCCGTCGTCGATGGCGCGGCCCGGATAGAGCTGCAGCACGATCGAGGCGGTCGGCTTCTGGCGTTCGCGCACGAACAGCGTCGGCTTGGGAATGGCCAGGTGCACGCGCGCCGACTGCACCGCGGCGATCGATTCGATCGAGCGGGCCAGCTCGCCTTCCAGGCCGCGCTGGTAGTTGACCTGCTCGGCAAACTGGCTGATGCCGAACTTCTGCGTATCCATCAGCTCCATGCCCGTGGTGCCGCTCTTGGGCAAGCCCTGCGAAGCCAGGCGCAGCCGGGTCTCATGGACCTTCTCGGAGGGCACCATCACCGCACCGCCGCCTTCGGCGAACTTGTACGGCACGTTCATTTGCTGCAGGGAGGCAATGACGGCGCCGCCGTCCCGCTCGGACAGATTGCTGTAGAGCACCTTGTAGTCCGGCGAACGCGACCACAGCACCCCCACGGCAATGGCCGCGGCAAGGGCCGCGCCGCCCAGCATCAGGGGCAGGCGCGGATTGGTCTTGATGCGCTCGAACAGCTCGGACTTGTTCGACAGGGCTGCCACATCGTTCATGCGCGCGCCCCCGTCATGGCCGGGCCGGCATGGGCCAGGATCGGCTGGGCCAGATGGCGGGCGCCGCTCTGGCTGCCCTGTCCACCCCGGCTGGCCCGGCTAACCCTGGCTTCGGCATGGCTAAGATCACGCTGCTGACAAAACACGCGTACTCCCCGCGATAGTTGATGAGATTCCGGTCCGGACCGGGCGCGCAAAGGAGAGCGGCATCCCAGATTCGGCACGGTATCGATCATCATCCAAGCCGGGTGCCGACAATCCGGCGAATAGGCCTCGTTTTCCACCCGAATTCCCGCAATGGCCCGGGCGGGGCCGCAGGTACGCTTCGGGGGCTGGCACAGGCGGCGCGCGCGGATGCGGTATTTGTGGCATTGGCGGCGCATGGCGCCAGGTTTGCCGGCAGCGGCCCGGGCGGGTGCCCGGCGCAACCCTTCAATGACTCATTCTCGAACCGGCGTCCCCCGGGGCAGGCTTTGGCTGGCCAGGGGCGGGGCGGGTTCCAAGCGGATCGCCATGACTACCATCTCTTCTATCGACGGCATGTTGCAGCAACTGCGCGGGCTGGCCCAGAGCGCCAACGGGCAGGAAAGCCAGGCTTCCGCCGTCTCCTCGGGCGGTTTTGCCGGTGAACTGCAGCGGTCGCTGGCGCGGATCAGCAGCGTGCAGGAGAAGGCTTATGGACAGGCTGAGGCGTTTGAATTGGGCAAGCCTGGGGTTTCGCTCAATGATGTGATGATCGATATGCAGAAGGCTAATGTTTCGTTTCAGACTGGGGTGCAGGTCAGGAATCGGTTGACGGCGGCTTATCAGGAGATGATGAGCATGACGGTTTAAGCAAGAGTCAGGCGTGCTATCGCAGCCTGTTGCCGCGCTGCTCACGGGCGGCTTGGCGACGCAAGACAACGGGAAAGGCGGACCAGCCGGATGCAGATCCGGTGCGGTCCGCCTTTTTGCTTTCTTGCTTTGGTGCGGGGATAAGGGGCCGATGGCAATGCGGAAGAGCGCTGGGGGGCAAGGGCCGCCGCTCAGGCGGCTTCTCCTCGTTCCAGCCTGTACAGCCAGGCCAGCAGTTCCGCCACGGCGACATAAAGCTGTGGCGGAATATGGGAATCGAGATCGACTTGCATCAGCAAGCTGACGAGTGCCGGCGAGTCGTGCACGTAGACGCCGGATTCCCGTGCGCGAGCAATGATGGACTCTGCCACCACGCCGTAGCCCTTGGCCACCACGCGCGGCGCTGAATCGTCGGCCGCATAGGACAGGGCAATCGCGGCGCCGCGTTGCGCGTTGCCATTGCCATTGCTGTTGGTGTTTCCCGGTCCGGGCGGCATACCGTTGCTCATGCTCCGCTTCCCGGCTTCGCGGGCACGCCGGTCTCCACATTCAAACGCATCAGTACCAGTCCATTGGCCGACATATTGCTGGATAGCTCGCTACGCGCGTCGTTAAGGCGGCTGGCGACGGCGGAGTCCGGCGTGACCAGGCGAGCCTCCAGGCCGGTGCCGCTCAGCCACAGGCGCGCTTCCACCGTGCCCAGGGATGGCAGGGTGAGCAACAGGCGCGTCGACCAGGGGGCAGGGCCAGCCTGCGCGCTGCTGTTTTCGTCTTTCTCGCCACGGCGGATTTCCCAGTCCATGGGGGTTCCCGGCCAGGCTTCGCCAACCCAGCGGAATTGCTGGCTGGCGAGCAATTCCAGTTGCTGGCGTACGGTGCCCTCGGTGCCGGGGTGCACCACCGAATTGGATTGCGGGGTGCTGCTCGCGTGGTTGCCGGCCTCGCCGCTATCGATTGTGCGCAGGACACTATGCCCCTCGGTACGATGGCTGCGGCCGCTGTCACTCGCATCCTGAGCCGCCGCCTGGTAGGCTTGGGCGGCCTGGTTTGCCAACGTCGCAAGCCGGGCGGCTTCGCGCGCGTGCGGCGGACCGGAAAGGCTGGCAGGTGTGCTGTCCAATGTGCCGTTGCTGTTCGCAGCGCCACGCTTGACGGGAGCCGGGTTGCCTCCAGTGTCTTCCATGACCGCGACCTCTGCCTGCGCCGCTCCCGCAGCGTTGGACAACGCAGCCCCGGCCAGTTGCGCCGTGCTCGCGGTGTAACCCGCCGGTGCCGGCAATAGCAACACCGGCGGCGCCTGGACTGGCTGCCGCGGGGCGCCGGGATTGCCGGCCAGGGCCGGCTCGCCCGGCATGGGTTGGTTGAAAGCGGCCTGCGGTGCCTTCAGCACGTCGGCGAGCGGACGGTTTCCACTGACCCACTCCGCCAGATGGCTTTCGTAGAAGAGGCCGCTGTGCTGGACCAGCTCGGCCAGCGCGGCACGCAGTACGGCCGGATTCGGCGCGCCGGCAGGCGACGGCAGCATCGGGGCAGCGGCGCGCGCGGGCTGCGCGTCGGTACGGTCAAGCAGGTCAAGGATGGTGCGCGCGGCAAAACTGAGCGTTTCGCGCGTCGAGCCGGTCTGGGCGCTGCGCCCGGCTGCAGCCGCATCCGTCTGCAGCGCATCGACGCCGCGGCCTTGGATCGTGCCGCCGCCAGCGGTCTGGTTTTCGCCAGGGGCAATCTTGCCGGTGGGCAGCAGGGCTGCCAGCTTGGATACCGAGAGCGCATTGCGCAGCCCCTGCGGGTCTGCGCCGCGCAGGAGAGCCGCCGGGTCCGGCGAGATGGGGATGCCGGTCATGGCGATCAGCCTTTAGCGTTCTGGGCGGTTTAGGCGTTATAAGCTCGCGGGCCGCGCAGCGCTGCCTCAGACGGCAACGCTGCCGTAGGCCTGGTGCAGATCCTGCTGGCGGCGCGCATTGCCCAGCAGTGCGCCCAGCCTGCTCATTTCCGGTGACAGCAGGTTGCGGATGGCAGCGTCGTAGCCCAGGATGCGCTCCAGCCGCCGGTACCGGTCCATCCTTTCGCGGTCCGAGATGGGCGCGCCGTGGTCCATGTGGCGGAGTTGCTCCACCTGCATGATGTAGACCTGCTGCACTTCGGTCATTGCAGTCCAGTTCCCGGCGCGTGCCAGCTCGAGCATCTGCTCGGCAAGCAGTTCCAGTTCGCGATAGCAATGCAGGATCGGGCTCAATGCGGTCATCTCAGCGCTCCGTGGCAAGCGACAGGTTTTGGGTGGCGGCGTCGGGGGCGTTGCTGATCTCGGCCCAGGCGGAGGCCAGGTTCTCCAGCAAGCCGTCGACTTCGGTCAGCAGGGCGGGATCATTGCGCAGGTTGGCCAGCAACAGGCGGCGCGTCATGTACTCGTAGAGCTGTTCAAGGCTCGATGAAATCTCACCGCCTTGCTCATGATCGAGCGCCGCGCTCAGGCCGTTGTCAATGATGTTGATGGCCCTGGTGATGGCGTTGCCTTTGGCCGGCACATCGCTGGCCGCCATATGGAATTTCGCCTGGGCAATGGCGGTGCGGGCGCCATCGTAAAGCATCGTGATCAGCTTCTGGGGGCTGGCGTCCATGACGCCAGTCTGGATACCGACTTGGGCATAGGCATTTATGGCGTTACGGGCATACATGGCGATCGATTCCCACGTTCGATAAGGGTTGCGTTACTTGCTGCTGGAGTTGTTCAGCGCATTGAACTGTTGGGTCAGGTACTTGCTGGTGTTGTTCATGGAGGACATGATCAAGTCCAGGTTCGTAAACTGTGCCTTGTATTGCGCCACGGTGGCATTGATGCGGGTCTGCGTCTCGCTGTATTGCACGCTAAGCGACTTCAGCGTCTGCGTGATGCCATCGGTCGCGTTCGTCAGGGTGCCCTTGGTGCCGGTCAGCGTGGTCACCAGGTTATTGATCTGGTTGCCATAGCCGTCTTTGCCGTTAGCGTTGGAAAACAGACCGGCGACACCATTCGGATCCGTGGTCAATGCGCTAGTCAGCTTGGTGGCGTCGAAGGCCATCGATCCATCGACCTGGAACGTCACGCCGATGTTTGCCAGTCCTGTGACCGCGCCAGAGCCACCCTGCTGCGGCGTGTTCAGGATGCCGCGCATCTGGCTCTGGATCAGCCGCAGCGTCGCATCGCCCGTCAACGGGGAGGCGCTTTGGCTGGCGGGGTCGTAACTCGACAGGCCTGCAGCGGTTTTTTGCAGGTTGTTGTAGGCGGTGACGAAGCCCTGCACTGCCGTCTGGATGGTCTTGACGTCGCGTTGCACCGTGACGGTGGTGAGGCCGCCCTGCGATAGCGACAGTGTGACACCCTGGATGGCGTCGCTTACGGTGTTGCTGGTGCTTTGGACGGCAATATTGTTGACGGTCAGCTGCGCGTTCTGCGCAACGATCGTCTGCTGCATGTTCTGCACGTCATTGCCGGGATTGGTGGGGTCCGGGTTCTTGCCCGGGCTGTAGCTCACCAGGTCGGACAATTTTGTCCCGCCGTCAGTCTCGGCAACGGAGATCCGCATGCTGCTGTTGGCGCCAGTGGCGTTGGACGAAAGCACCAGACGGTACGGCGTGCCGCTGCCGTCGTTGACGATGCTGGCGGTGACACCCCCGTTGGCCTTATTGATAGCGTCGCGGATGCCCTGCAGCGAGTTGTTGGTGCTATCGATCTTGATGTCGAAGCCACTGGTGCCCGACGCCGGCGGCGGATTCGTCGCGAAAGTTGCGCCGGTGTATTTGCCGGTCGCCGCGTCCAGCGCACCTCCGGTGATCGTGCCGAAGTCGATATGAATGGTGCCAGTGCCGATCGCGTCGGTCATCTTGGCCTGCCCGACGGACACCAGCGACTGTGCCTGCGCCAGGGACGTTACGTTGACAGCATAGGTGCCCGATACCGCGGAGGTGCTTCCGACCGCGCCAAGCACATTGGCGGCGGACGATGTAGCGGTCGTCGAGTTGAAGAAGTTCGGATCGGACAGTTGCTTGGCCGAACCCTGGAATGCCGACAGCATGCTCTGTACCTGGCCGTAGGCCGACAGCTTTGCCTGATAGCTGGTGGCCCGGTTCTGGATGACCGTGAGCGGGGCCTGTTCCGCGGTGGTGAGCTGGTCCAGCAGGGTGTTCAGGTCCAGGCCGGAGCCCACGCCAAGGTTCGAGATGGTTGCCATATCGTTCTTATCCGGGAAATTGCTTAAACAGGGCTGAGCCGGCTGCCGGTCTCAGGCTTCTTGATGTACGAACAAGCCTTGCAGCTTTTGCAGGGCGTGGGCGATACGCATGACCTCTTCCGAGGGCAGTTGCCTGATGACCTCGCCGGTGTCCTTGTCCACCACCTTGGTGATCACGCGGTGGGTATCCGGATCGATCTCGAACTCCACATTGAATGAAGTAGCGCGCAACACGTCCTTCAGATGCTGCACGGCAGCGTCTTCGGTCACGACAGGCGCTGCCTGTTCGTTTGCGCCAGCCTGCGTGCCGGCGGTCTTGTCGCTCGCGGGCGCGGCAGAGGGCGTGCCCTCGCGGCCTGCGGGAGGCAGGACCGGGGAGAGCGGCAGCGGCGGGATCAAGCTTGTCGGATTTGCCATGACCGTTGTCGGAGTTGGGTTCGAAACGCTTTCGCAGGGCACAGCGGCCCTGCGGAAACACTCCGGCACAGGGCCGGGCTTGTGGCCCGGCCCTGCTGCTTCGTGTTACTGCATTAACGCAGCAGCGACAGCACGCCTTGCGTGGTTTGGTTCGCTTGAGCCAGCACCGAGGTACCAGCTTGCTGCAGGATGTTGCCGCGGGTCATGTTAGACACTTCCGTGGCGTAGTCAGCGTCCTGAATACGCGAACGCGACGACGACAGGTTGGTGATGGTCGTGCCCAGGTTGGCAATGGTGGAATCCAGGCGGTTCTGGATCGCACCCAGCGAGGAGCGCAGCTTGTCGACGATCGAGAGGGCGTTATCCAGCACGGACAACGGGTTGGCGGTGGAAGTATTGCCGCTGCGGGCGTTCAGCGTAAACTTGCCGGCGTTGGCCGAGTCATTGTAGACGGCATTTGCCGCGCCGTCCGTCACCGTACCATTGCTCTGGACGTACAGGCTGGCATTGGCGCTGGTCGTCAGGGCACCGTTCATATCCAGGCTGACTTGATTGCCGCCGCTCTTGACTACGCCGGTGGTGGCGGTGACGTTGTACACCTGCGTGGCAGCGGCGCCATCTAGGTTCACGGTGATGGCGTTGCCTGCACTGTTGCTCGTTTGGACCTGGTTCTGCAATGCAGCGCTCGAGATATGCAGATTGGTAGCACTGGCCGTAGCGGTGCCAGCCGTATAGGTGTAGGTGGGAGCATTCGCGCTGCTGCCGACAGTGATGGTGCCGCCGCCGGTGCCGGCTTTGCCCAGGCTGAAGATCAAGTCCCCGGTTGCGATGCTACCACCGCCGTTGACGTTGGCTTGCGCCAGGGTGCCGGACTGGTTGTTCTCAGTCAGGTTGCCAGTGGTGTCCAGGTAAAGCTTATTGCCCGTGGCCGTGGAGGTCAGGTTGCCGCTGCTGTCGATCGTGGCATTTACTGCGGGATTGGCCGCAGCACCAGCCTTGATCGTAACGTTGACGGTGCCACCGGCGGCCGGCTTTAGATCAGACGCGACGGTGGCCGCGGCTCGAGCCGTGTCGGCGAACGTGTAGTCCGTCCCGTTATACGTGTACTTCGCGATAGTGGCCGATACGTTCGCGTCCACTACGGTGGTGCTGTTCGCAGGCGTGGCGGTGTTATTCTGCGCCTTGCTCAGGACGTTGGCGAGCGTGGCAAAGTCCGATGCGCCGTAGGCCTTCGTGTAGACGGTGGTGCCATTGGTAACTGCGCCAGCGGCGTACCCTGCAGCCAGCAAATCCTTGCTGGAGGCGACATTGTTGGTGGTGCCGGTTTGATTTACATTAAAGCCAGTCATGCCCAGCGTCTTCGAGCTGATTTCCTGCAGGTTCACCGAGATGGTCTGGCCGTCGCTAGCGCCTACCTGGATGTTCAGGGGCTTGGCTGACGAGGACAGGACCTTCACGCCGTTGAAGTCGGTCTGCTGGGAAATGCGGTCGATTTCCGCCATACGTTGGCCGATTTCATCCTGGATCGACTGCAGGTCGCTTGCCGAGTTAGAGCCAGTGCCTGCCTGCACCGACAGGGTACGGATACGCTGCAGGTTGTTCGTGACTTCGGTCAGCGCGCCTTCCGTCGTTTGCGCCAGCGAGATACCGTCGTTGGCGTTTTGCTTGGCCTGGGTCAGGCCGTTGATGCTGGCGGTGAAGCGGTTGGCGATGGCCAGGCCGGCTGCATCGTCCTTGGCGCTGTTGATGCGCAGGCCCGACGACAGGCGCTGGATCGCGGTGTTCAGCGACGATTGCGATGCATTCAGGTTGTTCTGAGTCATCAGAGACAACGAATTGGTATTAATGACTGACGCCATGGTACGACTCCTAGTTGCAGTGATTTACACAGTCCGGCGGGTGCCGTAACGTTGGCTGACTGCGTTGCAGTGCGTGTAGTGCCTCCGTTGCTAGGGTTATCGACAGGCCCGGGAAAAGATTTAGTGTGATCTTTGGGGCAATGCCCAGAAGTTTTTTCGCGGATAGTTTTGGGGCGGCTTGGAACGGGGAGGCCAACCACTTGAAAGTAGCCCCGCTTATGCGCGCGACCGGTTGGCGCACCCGACTCACCTCCGCTTGCGAGTCCGCGGCGTATACAAACTCACAAAATCCGGCGAACTCTCCGCCCCAGGCACCGCCGCCATGGCCTCCGGCGCGTGGGCGGGCGTGATCACCGCGATAGCATGCTTGTAGACGACTTGCGGCAGCGGGTCCTGCGGCGTTTGCGCGAGCAACACCATATAGTTGTCCGCGGCCACGATCACACCGTGCAGGCGAAGGCCGCTGGATAAATGGACTACGACGGGGCTGTGACTGGCGCTGAGCGTAGAGAGTTGCAACTGCTGCAGCTTCCTGCTCGGGCGATCGATCCTGGTTTCCTTCTTGTTCACAACTTCTCCGGAAGAGCCCGCTCGGGTTCTGGCGGCTGGCAACAGTCCAATAACTGGACCTGGGCAAATGGGGTGTTACAGCGCGGCTGGGCGCCGGCTGTGGCATGACTTGGGCGGGGCGGGGGATGAAACATCCGCTCTCGGCGCTGGAGCTGGAGCTGGCTGCACGGGGCGCGTGCTGACCCGGCGTGCGGCCGGGTAGAGGAACCGATGCTACCTCGCAAACGTTGGCGGTCGGGGCCGCCGGAGGGGAAGGGAGATGTTTCAGGCGCGAGAGTAGCAAAATTTTACAAATCTGGACGAATGAGGGGCGCCTGATCTAAGGGTTTCGCTCCCATAGAACGCTTGCGTCGCAATGCTGTTTGTTGATTTAGGCGCACTTGCGCGACAGATTCCCAATGTCAAGAGCGCTCGCGCTCCTCATTTTGCAGGGGTCCTGCGGGTCCAACGTGGCTCTGGCCTGTAGCTGCGGTACTTCCCGTGCAGCTATTTCGTCACATAAATAGCATTGTTGGCACTTTTCCTATCAGAGATAACCCTGATAGAAATTGGATTTACACCTCATGTAAGCAGGTTTATATTCGCTGACGAGCCTGTCGGCTCGTAGCAGTCCTGGAAAGCCTACGAGCACCCCGCGCGTAGGCTTCTTTTTTGCGCGCTCACTTTGTTTGTGCGTATCTGGCGCGCACTTCAGAGTGCACGGGTGACATTAGACGACAGGTAGCATCCCGCCAATTGCTCGATTTGCCGAGCTTTTTCCCTCTACTTCTCCTTTCCTCCGCGCATTCTTCGGCTTCTTTGCAGAATTTGCAGCGCAACCCTAAAGCTTGTCTCTCTCCCTGCCGTTAAGCCCGCGATGCGGCGTCGCTCCGGAAATCTGTCCGGGGCGGGGATAAAGCGCGCGATGAGAGTAAAAGGAGCCGGGAAGATGCGTTGGTTGCGAAACTTTGGCATTGGGGCGCGCCTGACGGTGGCGTTTTCGCTGGTAGTGCTGTTGCTCGTTGCGGTGGCGGTGCTGGGCATGATGTCCCTGCGCACCATGAACGATTCGATGCGCCTGACGGTGGAAGGGCGCCTGATCAAGGTGCTGGATATCGAGCGCGTCAAGCAGGATGCGCTGTGGGTCGGCATCCTGGTGCGCGATGCCACGCTGAACGAGGATCCGGTCGCGGTGCGGCGCAACGCCGAGCGCATTGGCGCGCTGCGCCAGGACATGGGCTCTACGCTGGATGAATTGGGGAAGTGGCTCTCCGCGTCCGCCAAGCCGGAGATCCAGGAGACGTACCGCCGCCTGACCGAGGCACGCAATGCTTATAACGGCCAGCTCGACATGGTGTTGCGCCAGTTGCAGGGCGGCGAGTTCGATGGTGCCCGCAGTGCGCTGGTGGCAACCCTGCCGGCGGCCCAGGCGCCTTATTTCGATAAGCTGAGCGAACTGGCCGAGACCGGGCGCAAGGTTGCGCTGGCTGCCGTGCAGGAGGCGAATGCCAGCTACGAGATGGCCCGCAACCTGCTGCTGGGCCTGGCTGCCGTCGCGGTGGCCCTGGCGGCGGCTCTCGGCATCGGCATCACGCGCTCGATCACGCGCCCGGCGCGGCAAGCGCTGGACGCGGCACAGGCGCTCGCTCATGGCAATCTGACTTATGTTGTCCACGCCAGCAGCGACGACGAGATGGGCCGGATGCTGGCTGCGCTGGAGCGCGCTTTCGGGCAACTGGCGACGCTGGTGCACGGCATCCAGGGCGCGACGCGCTCGATCGACGGCGCCACCCGGGAAATCGCCAAGGGCAATACCGACCTGTCCCAACGCACGGAAGAGCAGGCGGCTTCCCTTGAGCAGACCGCGGCCTCCATGGAGCAACTCACTTCGACGGTCAGGCAGAACGCTGCTAACGCACGCCATGCCAACGAACTGGCTGTCAGCGCTTCCGGCGTGGCAACGGCGGGCGGGCACGCTGTGCGCGGCGTGGTCGAGACCATGCAGCAAATTTCGCAATCGTCGGCCAAGGTCGCCGAAATCGTCGGCGTGATCGAAGGGATTGCCTTCCAGACCAATATCCTGGCGCTCAACGCGGCCGTGGAAGCAGCCCGCGCTGGTGAGCAGGGTCGTGGCTTTGGCGTGGTGGCAGCAGAGGTGCGCAGCCTGGCCCAGCGGTCTTCGTCGGCGGCCAAGGAGATCGGCCAGTTGATCAATGGCTCGGTGGGGCAAGTGGCCCATGGCGCCAAGCAGGTCGAGGACGCCGGCCGCACCATGGACGATATCGTCGGGGCGGTGAAACGCGTGACCGACATCATGGGCGAGATCGCCGCGGCCAGCGAGGAGCAATCCTCGGGCATCGAGCAGGTCAACCGCGCCATCAGCCAGATGGAAAGCGTGACGCAGCAGAACGCTGCGCTGGTGGAGCAAGCCGCCGCCGCCGCCGAGAGCCTGCAGCAGCAGGCCGCCGGACTGGTCGACGACGTATCCAGGTTCCAGGTGACACCGGCGCAAACGCACGTCGCGCGGGCGCCGGCACCGGCTCCGCGATTGGCAGCGGCAGCGCGCGGGGTACCGGCGGC
>NZ_JBIUHC010000200.1:0-16171 GCF_044627735.1 Cupriavidus sp. CuC1
CGCCGTTTGCGTGCCTTCAACGCAGACTACTATGTGGTGTCAATAATGCAAGGAACTTCTGACGCAGGACACTAGAAACCTGTCACTTGATAGCGGCTTTCATTGCCGCGAAGCCACCCTGGGCGTCTGCCACGACCCGACCAAGTCTTTCCCGTATGCGGGTCCATGAAGAACTTGTGGCTTTTGCTGAGAATAGCCCGTTGATTAGGCGTGTTCGTTCGTAGCCATAACCGCGACCTTTGTAAAATCCACAGAAGTGGATTTTTTCAACCGGCTCGAGCAGAGAGTACAGCTCCTCAAAGATTCGTGTATGAAGCGCATATACGGCGTTCGCGAATCCTGTGGTCTTCGCTACGATATCGTCGATTCGCCTCCCGCCGTTGCTACCCATGTAAGAGACGACCTGCGTTTGCATATCTAGGTGACACGTGCCCAACGAGCCATGCGTAAATGCAGTTCTGAGCTCGCGCAGCTCGGGAAACCAATTCTCGTACGCAGTTGCAAGCGCGTCTCGAATACTCTCCGGCAACCCTGCATCGTATGATCCGTCTTTAGCGCGAGCAAACAGTCTCTCAGTCGACTTCTTTTGCAGGCTGAGCTTGCCGTCGTATAGCCAGTAGAGCGAGTCACGAACGCCGTCGAGCACTGAGTAGAGTTCGCAGATTAGGGTTTCGAATACGGCAGCCACTTCCTGCGATCGAGCTCCCGGCGTATAACCGTTCGCGTGAAGTTCGGCCACATCCTCGGTCAAGGTTGGCAGCAATCGATTTGCCAACGCCGCCAAGACGTCGTACTTGTGCGTGTGGTCAATGACGGTTTGTATGGCATGTTGTGCCTTTCGTATACCATCCGCATCCGTTGTGAACGGACGCCCGAGGAAATGTTTGAACTTGCCCGCTGCGGTCCAGTGCTCTGGGGCGAAGGCTAAGAGAAGTCTGTCGTGGCCGGCGATTTGCATTTTGATTTTCGACTGCGTCGCGCAAGGACACCCGAGGGGGCGGCACATGGTGTTCACATTGCCACGAAGCTAGGTTGCCTCTTCCATGTCTCGGAAACGCGGCACCCGTCAACGCCCTTGCTCCCGCAAATGTGCCCTCCAACGACGCGGAGGGCGGTCCATATGTAGTCGACGTTCTCTCGGCCCGGGGGTGGGGTGGCGCAAACCGACCCTCTCCAGACCCTTGGCCGAGTTTTGCGAACGTCTCTACCCAATTCAAAAGTGGCGGCTCCGGATTGCTCGAAGCGGAGCAAACGGCTGGGGTCGAACACTTGTTGGTACCGGCCATGTTCACCAAGAATAATCCTGCCGCGGACATTTTCGTGCGGATGCATCGGCACCGCTAGGTCGTTCCCGACGCGAACCGGCGTCACGCAAAGCATCGTCATCGAATCGCCGTCTGCGAATCCGCCGCTCGTCGTTCTCTACCGAGCCTCACGTAAAGCTTCTGGATGTATGCGCACTAGAAAACGTTCGATGAGGACCCCCGCGAGCTATGTCTCCGGATAAAAAAACGCCAACCCGTTTTGGGTTGGCGCTATGTTTGAGGCGTACTACTGGTATCAGAACTGGTTCATGGTGTTGTCTTTACCTGCCGCTTTCAGGGCTGCTTCGCCGCTGAAATACTCCTTGTGGTCGTCGCCGATGTCCGAGCCGGACATGTTCTGGTGCTTGACGCAGGCGATGCCCTGACGGATTTCCTTGCGCTGCACGCCAGCCACATAACCCAGCATGCCCTGGTCGCCGAAGTACTCCTTGGCCAGGTTGTCGGTCGACAGTGCGGCGGTGTGGTAGGTCGGCAGCGTAATCAGATGGTGGAAGATACCTGCTTCGCGCGACGCGTCGGCCTGGAAGGTCCGGATCTTTTCGTCGGCGAGCTTCGCCAGTTCGGTCTGATCGTATTCCACGCTCATCAGTTGGGTGCGCTCGTATGCCGACACATCCTTGCCCGCGGCCTTCATCGCGTCATACACCTGCTGGCGGAAATTCAGGGTCCAGTTGAACGATGGGCTGTTGTTGTACACCAGCTTGGCGTTCGGGATGACTTTGCGAATCTCGCTGACCATGCCGCCGATCTGGGCGATATGCGGCTTTTCGGTCTCGATCCACAGCAGGTCGGCGCCGTTTTGCAGTGCGGTGACGCAATCCAGTACGCAGCGCGCTTCGCCCGTGCCGGCGCGGAACTGGAACAGGTTGCTAGGCAGGCGCTTAGGGCGCAGCAGCTTGCCGTCGCGCTTGATGATGACGTCACCATTGCCCAGTTCGTCGGCCGACAATTCCTCGCAATCGAGGAAGGAATTGTATTGATCGCCCAGGTCACCCGTCGTGTTGGTCACGGCGATCTGCTTGGTCAGGCCAGCTCCCAGCGAGTCGGTACGGGCCACGATGATGCCGTCGTCCACGCCCAGTTCCAGGAAGGCGTAGCGGATGGCGCGGATCTTGGCCAGGAAGTCCTCGTGCGGCACGGTGACCTTGCCATCCTGGTGGCCGCACTGCTTCTCGTCGGACACCTGGTTTTCGATCTGAATGCAGCATGCGCCCGCTTCGATGAACTGCTTGGCCAGCAGGTACGTTGCTTCGGCGTTGCCGAAACCCGCGTCGATGTCCGCGATGATGGGCACAACGTGGGTGACGTGGTTGTCGATTTTTTCCTGGATGGCGGCCTTGGCAGGTCCTTGGGCAGCATCCAGTTCGCGGAACAGGCCACCCAGTTCACGGGCGTCGGCCTGGCGCAGGAAGGTGTACAGCTCGCGGATCAGCGCGCTGACGGAGGTTTTTTCGTGCATCGACTGGTCCGGCAGCGGACCGAACTCGGAGCGCAGCGCGGCCACCATCCAGCCGGACAGGTAAAGGTAGCGGCGCTCGGTGCTGTTGAAGTGCTTCTTGATGGAGATCATTTTCTGCTGGCCGATGAAGCCGTGCCAGCAACCCAGCGACTGGGTGTACTTGGACGAGTCGGCATCGTAGGCGGCCATGTCGGCGCGCATGATCTTGGCGGTGTACTTGGCGATGTCCAGGCCCGTTTTGAACTTGTTCTGGGCACGCATGCGGGCGGCATACTCGGGGTTGATGGCATTCCATGCGCTGCCGTGGTTCTCTTTCAAACCAGCAACTGCCTTGATGTCGTCTTGATACTGGGCCATACGAAATTCCTAAGCGCGTTTGAAGAAAGGGTTGTGCCGCTACGGATGTCGAAGCAAGCAGCGTGGAATCATTGTATGGCGCTTCTGGCGCATCACGGCGAAGTCTTATATAAGACATAAGAGTTGGTTTGTCCTTATTTTTCAATGAGATAGGCGTTGAATTTCGTGATGTGGAACGCATTTTCGAGAAACGAAAACAAAACACTGCGGAAACTCGGAGTGAATTCCGCAATGTGAAAAGCGCTTTCAGTTGTCGGAGATGACGGCAAGCACGGATGCTCGAGCAACGAGAGTTGGGGGGATTTTGTAGACGTCTGTCGAACGAACAGTGTCATGAGTCGGCGCAGAAACGTGTGGCTGTCTTCGTGTCCGCTGCGGTCATTCGATCACGAGTGAGGATCGTCGCAAACTGGCGGGCTACAGCCGTCCGATCCGGCGGCCGTTCTCGACCCAATGCAGCCCTTCGAACTCGCCCGCAGACAATGGCAGATCGCAAGCTATAACAGTCGTTTCCTCAACGTGGTTTGTGGGAAGCTAATCGGGCCGCTTCTGCTGCGACGTTGGTGTTACCCGAAGAACCTGCGGGCATCGGCACCCAAATTGCGCGCTGAGCGACGTGCCCTGCCCATCCGATTTGGGAAACTGACTTTGACGGCGCCACGTTAACTAACGATGAACGCTGCGTCCTGTCCCAATGGGATTGTCAGGCTGCCGGGTCAAATCCAGAATGAGCCAACGATGCAAGGATGGTGAAGAGATTCAGGAGACCCGATGAGCACTCGGCATTTGGTATGCGCTGGTTATGCAGCACGCTCCGGCACTATCTGAACCCATTTTCCGTATCCCACCACGCGCTCATCAAGCTTGAAGCCGCTGGAGCGAGACGGGCTTTTGAAAGACCAGACGGGGGCACACCCCAACCAGGAGGCACATCGCATGCACCCACTTCGTCAGCTCAGGGAATCGAGCGTTCCCACGTATGAGGCGATGGCCGCTATCCTCGCGGAGGACGTCGTCTTCAACAGCCCGCTGCTTGTACGCCCTATTGTCGGGCGCGACACAGTCGCCCGAACTTTGGTCCAATCCAGCACGACCCGGGGAAGTCCAGGCGAGTACGTCCTTGAGTGCAAGATTGACGCCAACACCACACTGCTGCGCTGGAAAGGCACGATTGACGGTCATTCACTGGAGAGCCTGGAGTTGCTGGTGGACGACGCTAACGGCCTCTTGGTCGAGCGGACCATCGCATTTCGCCCCTACCCCGCCTTACGGATCTTTCGGGACAGGATGAAGGCAAGCCTCGGCGATAGCTTGGGCGCCGGCATGTGGGACTACGAGCCCGAGGCCTGAGCTCCGATTGAGCAGAGGCGTCGGCGCGGCCATGGCGCCGTCACCATAAGGGCAGGCGCCGACCACGCGTACGAACCCGTTCACGCCTCGCTAGCCCCCGGCCAGCGGGCCGTCAATCTTATTCAGCCCCCAAGCGCTACCGTGAGCGTGCGCGCCCGGCGCCGGGGCCGGGGAATTACAGTGGGATTTGGCCGAGCGAGAGCGCCCCGCCAAAGCAACTGTATCGTGTTCCGCCTCTGAGAACCCTAACCGCGCCAAGCGCTGATGGCGACGCGTGGACTAGCGCGCGATGTGACCGAGATGATGGTCAGGGAAAGTTTCCAGCGCGAGACGGTCGTGTTCGACAAAAATAGGGACGCGCGCATCGTCGCAGGCGTCGACGACTGAGACGTACCCGCACGGCGCTAAGGCGGCCCGCGCTGTATGGCAGCGCGGGCGTCCGTAACCGCCGCCTGTTCTTTGCTACGTTGACCAGAGAATTCCGGCTCTCTATCTGACCTCAGATTTGAGGAGATTCACGCAAACACGAAGACGGTGACGGCCAGGGAATCCCGTCCTACATCGCTGGTTCAAGCCCCTAGCTTACTTGGGGTGGCCGAAATGGCCAGCCTTGTTCATCGACCGCGGCGCCAACGAAAAAGGTAGCACGGCATAAAACGACTTCTGCTGGCAAGCAGAGGCATTCGGAGATAAACATGATCCCCATGAATCAACACCGCTGCGCCGCGGTGGAGGACGCACTTTACAGGAAGGTCACTCTACGCGTGATTCCCTTCCTTTTTGTTGCCTACGTTTTTTCCTTCATTGATCGTATCAATATTGGTTTTGTGCAGTTGCAGATGAAGAGCGATCTCGGTTTCACCTAGACAAGGAGATTCAGCTCATCTCGCACACATACTGTACGCAACCTCCTTTCCAACTCCAATTGTAGGAACGCAAAAATGAACATTGAAAATCACTTCACGGCGAAGACTCAATATGTAGAGAGCAACGGGATTCGCTACGCCTATCGGCGCTTCGGATCCGACAAGGGTACACCCCTACTCTTGCTGCAACATTTCCGGGGTGGAATGGACAACTGGGACCCGTTGGTAACAGACGGCCTTGCGCAAGGAAGACCACTGATCCTCTTTAATAATACTGGCGTCGCAAGTACCAGCGGAGAGACGCCAGATACGATTGATGCAATGGCCGATCACGTTGCCGTATTTGTCAAAGCTCTGGAATTAACGAAAGTGGACGTTCTGGGATTTTCACTCGGCGGTTATGTTGGGCAAGGCTTTGCCCTGAGACACGCGGACCTGATCAGACGCCTGGTGTTGGTAGGAACAGGTCCTCGGAACGGTGAACCTCCTTCCGATCCTCGCATCAGGGAAGTCGCGGCAAATGCCGTACCCAGCCTGGAGGACTTCCTTTATCTGTTTTTTGCGCCAACAGAGTCTGGCCAGGAAGCCGGCAAAGCCTTCTGGGAGCGTCGCCACCAGCGCAAAGACGCGGACGTCCCCTCGTCGGTTCAGACCATGCAGGCGCAAACGGCAGCAATCACGGAATGGCGCCAGCCTCGCGGAGAACGGTATGCAGAATTGAAGAGGATCATGCATCCGACGCTGATTGTGAACGGTCAAAACGACATCATGGTGCCAACCATCAACTCGTTTACGCTTCAACAGTATATCCCCAACGCCCAACTCATTCTCTACCCGAACTCTGGTCACGGATCACCGTTTCAGTATCCGCAACTCTTTGTCGAGCATACAAAGCTCTTCCTCGACGCTGCGTAGTCGAATGGTCGATGCCGTCAGGGTTTGCTTCTAGCGAACGCGTCACAGGCTAACTTGTCCCCGAGACGGCGACCGATAAAGATTTGCCGATTGAAAACTTTTGATGCGTCACCTTGTAAACATCATGATAGGAAATGACATGACCGCCGCTGAGAATCTAGCGAAGAAGATCCTTTTCAACTATCGGAACCCGCTAAAAGAATGTGGTGTAGATTTGCACCAAAATCTGAAGTCGGTTCTGGATCTTTGCAACGCCTCCATAGATGATATCGGCGGGACGCTCACATTTTCTGGAGCGGACCCGATTGTAAATAGTCGTCTTCCGTTTGGTGCGATGTCTGCAATCAGCTTGGCGGCGAAAGCGATTATGGTTGCCAAAATTTGGAAGGAGCGAACCGGGGAAGGTCAAGATATTCACGTTGATGTCCCGAAAGCTCTGCGGCGGTTCACTCCGTTTTGGGAAAAAAAATGGGAGCTTGTGAATGGCTTTCCCGGAAAATCAGATCCTTACAATCCATTCTTTGCGATGCCTGTTATGCATCAAACGAAGGATAATAAATGGATAATGCCATTAAATATTTATCCTTCGATCAGGCAAAGGGCGATTTCTCTTTTGGGCGGCGGTGGAGATCCGGCCTCAATTGCTAGAGCGATCAAAGAATGGAATGCCGAAGATCTTGAGAATGCGGCCAGTGACGCAGGTGTTGTCATGGCACTCGGCCGCCCGATCGAAGAGGTCGTTAAGCTAGACGCATTTCTAGAATCAGTGGGCTTGATGCCTCTAATAGAGATCGAAAAGGTGGCAGATGGTGACCCTATCCCCTTCAAACCGAACGCAAAGACGCCGTTGGATGGCGTTCGAGCTTTGGGCACATCTCATGTGATCGCCGGGCCTTCAGTTGGCAGGAGCCTCGCATTACACGGTGCCGACGTCTTGAACATCTTTCGTCCGTCAAATGTCGAGTTGGACGTTTTTCAATATACTTCACATGTCGGAGTACGAACTGCCAAAATGGAATTGCAGGAAGATGCCCATCGCAATAGGTTTTATGAGCTTGTTTCGGAAGCCGATATTTATTTCAACAACCATCGACCGGATTGGCGCGAAAGGTTTGGAATATCGAATTCAGATTTAAGGGCACACAATCCCAACATAATCGATGTCGATATCTTCTACGCAGGAGAGGCGGGCCCGTGGTCGAATCGACCGGGGTTTGATGTTTCGGCTGGCTTAGCGTGGGGACTAAACAATATCGAAGGAACAGACGACAGGCCAGAGCACCCTCCCCACGTAGTGATATGTGACTATCCAGCCGGGTGGCTAGCTGCGACGGGTGCCATGGCTGCTCTGTATCGGCGGTCCAAAGAAGGTGGTAGTTATCGCGTCAAGGTTTCCTTGGGTCGGGTTGCGCTGTGGCTTCCAGAAATGGGTGTGTTCGATCGCGATTTTGCGAAATCAATGGCGGGATCAAAGGATGGCCATATTTATCCGGACCCGGAGCAATTTACTGTTAGCACTCCGTTGGGACAGTACACTGGAGTAACGGAAATGGTTGAGATGTCTAAAACGCCTGGCAATTACCAATATCCGCTAACTCCCATGGGGTCTTGGGAGCCAAGCTGGCTGTAACTCGACGGACGCCCTGCCAGTTGCCTTCCCATCAGATATCCACTCGGCCACTGATAATCCTCTTTGATGACTGAGTTGGCAAATGCTCGCAGGACGAGGCCTCTCGTCATTAAAAGTCGACAGCGCGAGCTGTCGTATTGGCGACCGGAGAACAGCAGTATTGCGGCAAGTACCTAAGCGTGTCCCCCGACCGTCTGTTCACTAGGGGACGAGTTCGGCGTTCTGATTCCCACCAGATCTGGTGGGAATCAGAACAATGGAAATCCAGACATCGGGCCGGCGACGCGGCTCGAAGAACTACACCCGTGAATTTCGAGCAACGGTGGTCGCGCAAGGTTTGCTTCTAGCGAGTGCGTCAGAGGCTTGCTATCGCGAGTCCCATTCTTCCGGTGGGGCATGGCCGATGCCATCGCGCATTGCTATGCCTTCGCCCTTGAAGACGCCGTCTGGTGGGACCGTAATCGCAGTGCGTACCACAGGCGCCTCCCTTGCCGGAATTTCTGCTATTGAGCGCCAGTTCCGATACTCGAAGGCAAAGAGAAATTATTGAGTGATTGAGATGAGGGTCACAAGGGAAAAAGCAGCGCAGAACCGGGATGACGTGCTGAACAAGGCATCAGAGTTGTTTCGGGCGCGGGGACCGGATGGCGTGGGCATTGCGGACTTGATGCGCAGCGTCGGGCTGACTCACGGGGGATTTTACGCGGCGTTCGGCTCCAAAGCTGGGCTGATCGCGGAGGCAAGTGTTCGCGCGCTGGAAAAAAACGTTGAGTACTGGGAGCAGTTCAATCCAGCAAGCTTTGCTCAGGAAGTGCCGCGGAGAATGGCTGAGTATCTCGATGCATCGTTCCGTGATGGCCCGGCACATGGTTGCCTTGTTTCCGCACTGGGCCCCGAACTGTCAAGACAAGGTGAGCAGACACGGCATCTTGTCACAGAGGGCGTCAAGCAACTGCTCGATGTGCTCGAACACCGCATGCCCGCGAAGCTGTTTGCGCAGCGACGTGCGCAGGCCATAGCCGCCTATGCTGCGACGGTAGGAGCGCTTGTTCTGGTGCGTCTCGTCGACGACGAGGCGTTAGCGAGTGAAATTCGAGACGCGGTCGCCAATGCAATGCCTTCCCCTCAATAGATGAAGGTGTGTCTCTGAAGGAGCCGAAGGACGCCGCGCTCCAATGAAGACAGGCTCTTAGAAGAGCTGTCGTCGCCCATCATAGTCAAGAACGATTTGATTCATGGTTTCCAGGAGAGTGTGGCTATTGCCGAGTGTCGGCACAATTGCCCTCATACAGGTCGTGTCACGCGCAGCCCGGGCTGGCGTAATTTTTGACTTAACATCTTGAAATACGAGACGACCGGTCGTATTATATTTAGAAGGATCCCGGCAGCCGTCATGGGCGGAAAGCCGGTTGCCTTTCTTTCGCGGCCTGTGATTGCACGCTAAGGATCAGTCATATGTCATTGCCCTCACTTTTTTCGTCAATTCAAGTCGGACGTTATGAGCTCGCTCACCGGGTGGTCATGGCACCGCTAACGCGGATGCGCGCCGGGCAGGGCAACGTGCCCAACGATCTGGCGCCGGCATATTACGGCCAGCGCGCTGCGGGCGGTGGCTTGATCATCGCCGAAGCGACCCAAGTCACGCCCTCTGGCCAGGGCTATACCGCAACACCCGGAATCCACTCCGCCGCGCAGGTGGAAGGCTGGAAGAAGGTAACGGATGCGGTCCATGCAAAGGGAGGGCTCATCTTCCTACAACTCTGGCACACCGGCCGATCGTCCCATTCGAGCTTCCAGCCAAATGGCGAGTTGCCCGTCGCGCCTTCCGCGATCGTCATCGAAGGTCATTCGGCATTGACGCCGGAGTGGAAGAGGGTGCCGTACGAGACGCCGCGCGCGCTTGAACTTGCGGAGATTCCGAAGCTCATCGAGAGCTATCGTGAAGGCGCGAGAAATGCAATGGCCGCAGGATTTGACGGCGTAGAACTGCACGGCGCCAACGGCTACTTGATCGAACAGTTCTTGCACAGCCGGTCCAACCGTCGGACGGATAGCTATGGCGGGTCGATTGAAAACCGGGCGCGGTTGCTCCTTGAGGTAACGGTGGCGCTGATCGAAATTTGGGGCGCCGATCGCGTCGGTGTTCGACTGTCGCCGTTCGGCACGTACAACGATGTCGGTGACGACGATCCGATTGCCCTTTATAGCTATGTCCTCACTCAGCTTGGCGAGCTTGATATTGCCTACGCTCACCTGATCGAAGCACGTGATGGCGCGGGGATGGAAATCGATGCCCCGCAGGCGGTGGACCGGCTCAGGCCCTTCTGGCACAAGACCTTGATCCTTGCGGGAGGCTTCACGGCCGAGTCGGCGGATGACGCGATCCGCTCGGGTCGCGCCGATGCGGTGGCCTTTGGAAGGCAGTTCATTGCCAACCCGGACCTGCCTCACCGGCTTAAGGCGGGTGCTTCGCTGAATGCCTATGACCGCTCGACGTTCTACGGTGGGGGCGCCGCAGGTTACATCGACTATCCAGCGCTGGAGACGGCACGCGCAGCAGAGTGACCGCCGGGCCCGAACTGGGGCCTTGGCTCGCAAGCCAACAACAATTCCCAATGACCCAGGAGTACCGAATGCATGTAGCTCTACTGGCATCCACAGGCCGTGCAGGCCGAACCATCCTCGATGAGCTCGTTCGCCGCGGCCATCATGTCACGGCAGTGGCGCGTAACCTGGACAAGCTTCCTGGGGGTCTTCCCGAAACCGTCACGGCGGTGCAGGACGACCTGACGAGCGTCGACCGCATCGCGGAAATTATTCGCGGAGCGGATGCGGTGGTGAGCGCCTTTGGTCCATCGAGCAGTGATCCGCGCTATTCGACGGATGTTAGCTATACGGATCAATTGGTCAGTGTTACCGAGCGACTGATTGCCGCGGTTCGCGAGGCCGATGCACCTCGCCTGATTGTGGTGGGAGGAGCCGGATCCCTTGAGTTCTCTCCCGGCGTGACTGTACTTAAGTCTGGCTATTGGCCGGAGCCTTACGTCAACATCGCCACTTCTCACATGAAGGCCTTTGCCGCGCTGCGGGCATCCGACATCAACTGGACATACTTCAGCCCGCCCATGTTGATCACCCCTGGTGTGCGAACCGGTCAGTTCCGCCTGGGGGGCGACAGCCTTATCAAGGATGCGGAGGGGAAAAGCCGGATCTCGTTCGAAGACTATGCGGTCGCGCTGGTCGACGAACTCGAAAAGCCAGCACACGAGCGTGCCCGCTTCACCGCCGGCTACTAACAGCGTTCTGGTACTGGCGAATCCGATGGCTGCCGCAGCCTAGCCGGCCGCTCGCTCGGCCGCCAGTCCACCACGAGTGCAACGATCGGCAGGGACTCACCTGCCGGCATTTCAACAGGCACACGCAGTGCTTCGCGCAGGGTGTGCGACTGCTTTTACCCCCAATGCCATCGAGGCATTGACAATCTGCCTCCCAGGACTCAATATAAGACGACCGGTCATAAATATAAGAGCGGAACATGGTATTGGAAACGAAGGGGGCCCGCCGAGGCCCGAAACCAAAGCCGCACACGCGGGACAGTCTGATCCGCGCAGGCGTGCAGATGCTGCATGACAGCGGCTACACAGCCACTGGCATCAAGGACGTCGTCGACGCGGCGGAGGTGCCAAAGGGTTCCTTCTACAACCATTTCGAGAGCAAGGAATCGTTTGGGGCCGAAATCGTTGACTTCTACTTCGAGAGTGGCTTCGTAGAACTACGCGCGCTGCTATGCAATCCGGACCTGGGCCCGATTGAGCGGCTGCGCGCCTATTTTGAAGAGCGAATTCGCGGCTATGAATCGGCTGGCTATATGCGCGGATGCATGCTCGGCAACCTTAGCTTGGAAGTCGCTGACCACAGCGCACTAATTCGTGAGCGACTGGACGTCCATTTCAAGACCTGGAGCGGCCTCATTGAAGACTGCATCGCTGAGGCGCAGCAGCGGGGCGACATCAGCAATCGGATGCGTGCGTCCATGCTTGCCCAGTTCTTGTTGAATAGCTGGGAAGGTGCACTGTTGCGGATGCGCGTGGAGAAAAGCGATGGCCCATTGAGGGACTTCGTGAAGGTCATATTCGAATCGGTTCTCGTATAAGCCGCTTTGCAAGGATGGAAGGATGAATCCGCCGGACCTGTCAGGCATTGAATTGCTGCGCACGGCAATTGGACAGGATGCGCCTCGTTCATCGATGGCGTCGACGATCCCGATGGCGCGGCTTCAAAGCGAAAGCGCTCGCGGTTCCGCTATTCATCGAGTATCTCGAATGGACCTGAATCTGATCACGTTGTTTATTGAGATTGTGGAGTGTCACGGCTTGGCTGCCGCAGCGCGCAAACTCAATATGTCGAAGTCAAACATCAGCCAGAGACTCAAGGTTCTCGAGCGTGAAACAGGAGCGCAACTTGTTCGAAGATCGGCACGCAGTTTCGAACTGACCGAAGCGGGGCAGGTGCTCTACGCCAGCGGACGGCGTATGCTGGACGATCTGGATAACGCCCGTGCATCCATCGACATGCTTGGGCACACGCTGACGGGGCGGATTCGCATCAGCGTACCCACCGGCATTGGCAGATTATTTGTCGGATCGAAGCTACGAGAGTTCGCGCGGATTCATCCGGGAATCTCACTAACAATCACCTTCAATAATCGGATCGAAGATCTTATCGCTTCCGAAGTCGACATCGCGCTGCGGATCGCGCGAACACCGCCTTTGGATTACGTCGCGCGTGAAGTTTGTTCTATCGACTGGGTCCTTTGCGCATCCGCGGATTATTTTCAGAGGCGCGGACCGATTAGCCACCCCGCGGACCTCGCGTCGCAGACTTTTATCGGGTTGCCGCCAAGTCAGGAATCCACGATCGAGCTTAGAAATCGAAATGACGATACGGACGCCCAGCTCGTCCATATCCAGCCAACGCTACAATCGGCAGACTACCCATTTATCCTCGATGCTGTACTGGAAGGCATGGGCATCGGTATTCTGCCAACATATGCAATGCGCGGACCGACCGCCCAAAATCTGCAGCAAGTACTTCCGCAGTACCGGATCGTCGGGCAGCTAAACAGCCTGTACATTCTCACCCTTCCCAGCCATTTCCCGTCACCCGCAAAACGGGCGCTGATGGAATACCTTGAAAAAGAATTGAGGGAATACGCTGAGAGCTGGAAATAAGCGCATCAAGTTGCGCCGGTCCTCTAACCCCTCTAACCACCTCTAACCCGGCAATTCGACGCCTCCCCGCATCTTGTTGCGCCGTAGCTGTCAACAAGGCGTCACAACGATCGCGCGACCGCAGAGGCGCCGCGACGCAATCGCCACTCAGGACCACTGGTTCAGTCTGACCACACTGCTTGCCACCGGTGCGTCCGCTTCCAAAAGGTCGCCTGAGCACACGTCATGGTTACGCCGAAAGCGGCCGCTCGCGTCACACCAGACCACGCCACGTGCGCACTGACCGACGCGCCCTGCCCATCCGTGCCTGGAGACTGTGTCGACGGCGTCATGTTAACTAGCAGTGAACGCCGCATCCGTTCCCAATGGGATTGTCAGCCGGCAGGGTCAATTCCAGAATGTGTCAACGATGCATGGATGGCGAGAAATTCAGGGGCTCGGGCCCTATCTGATCCGATTAACCATCTTTGTTCTGCTGACACACCGAGGACCGCTAGATGGAATACCAGACAATCAACCCGGCGACAGGAAAATTAGTCAAGACGTTCGAAAGCGCGAATGACCACGAGATCGCGGACATTATTGCGACGGCTCAAAGTGCTTTTGAACTGGATTGGCGGCATCGGTCCGTTGCGGATCGTGCGCGGGTTATCGCGAAGGCGGCATCCATCCTGCGAGACAAGGCGGAAGAATATGCGCAGATTATCACGCTGGAGATGGGAAAGAGGATCGCCGAAGCACGCGCCGAAGTGAAGTTATCAGCAAATATCCTCGACTACTACGCGCAGCGCGCACACGAGTTCCTTGAGCCGCAACAAGTGCCGGAGGTGTCCGGCGCCAAAGTCCATGTTTATCCGGTTGGAATCCTGCTGGGAGTCGAACCGTGGAATTACCCGTACTACCAGATCGCCCGCGTTGCCGCTCCGCAGCTCATGGTTGGCAATGTACTCATCTTGAAGCATGCCGAAAACGTGCCGCAATGTGCACTGGCGGTTGCTCGACTGTTTGAAGAAGCGGGTGCGCCCGCGGGGGTCTACACCAGCGTCTTCGCGTCGATTGACCAGGTCGAGAGGATCATCGACGATCCACGCGTGCGCGGAGTAACCCTCACGGGCAGTGAAAGAGCCGGCGCCGCTGTTGCTGAGCGGGCCGGGCGCAATCTGAAAAAGGTCGTACTCGAACTCGGTGGCAACGATGCCATGATCGTCCTGCAGGATGCTCCACTCGAATGGGCCATCGATACCGCGTTAATCGGACGGATGCTGAATTGCGGACAGGTTTGCGTTGGCTCGAAACGCATCATAGTTGTCGGAAAGCAGCGCGGCGAGGAATTCCTCAGCGGTTTCAAAAAGGCCATGACCGCCCTGCAGGCTGGCGACCCTGCGGACGCGAATACGACGCTTGGGCCGATTTCGTCAGCAAAAGCCCTCGATCATCTTCTTGACCAGATCCAGCGCGCAGTTGATTCAGGCGCAGCTATCGAATGTGGCGGCCATCGCATCGATCGGGAAGGGTTCTATATTGAACCCACCATACTTAGCAACATCGACACGAGCGACCCGATCTATCGGGAAGAGCTCTTCGGCCCTATCGCTTCTTTCTTCGTTGTTGCGAATGAAGAAGAAGCCATTCGGCTCGCAAACGATACGCAATATGGCCTCGGAGGCTCCATCCTGACCGCCGATCTTGAGCGCGGCGAGCAGATTGCCGCGCGTATTGACAGCGGCATGGTGTTTGTAAATCGACCGTTTTCGACGATTCCCCAGCTACCGTTTGGCGGTGTCAAGAACTCTGGATTCGGGAGGGAGCTGTCGATGGCCGGTTTCGAGGAATTCGTTAATAAAAAACTGATCACTACGGACCCGGTTGGCACTCTACCATTGAAACCCAAAGGAAGCTGATAGGCAGCCGGATCGCCTTCCCTATGAATGCTGCATTTGCGAAAAGCATGGGTTTAATCCGATAGCCTCTTCCTCGGCTATCGATATCGCCGCCTTACTAATGTCACGTCCTTTTTCGAAAGAGAATCAGACGTTTTGACATGACAAACGCGGCATCTTTAAAGCATGGAGACAAAAAATGCCTTTGTGGAATATCTATCATCCAGTCGGCGCCTACACGGCGGAAGAAAAAAAGGAGATGGCAAATCGCATCGCCGACATCTACATCATTCCTCGCTTCTACGTAGGTGTTCTGTTCCATGAACAGCCGAAAGACTCCTTCTACATGGGAGGCGAGGCGCGAGGCGATTTTGTCAGAATCCGCCTGGACCAATTCGCCAGGCACATCTCCAAGGACGTCGAGTGGACGGCGTCCTGGCTGCGCAAAGCGAATGCCGCGATTGCACCCTTCGTTCAGGATCGGGGCTACCACTTCGAGTTGCATGTCGGCGAAACACCGCGCGAACTGTGGTTGATCGACAGCATTCACCCACCTCGTCCCGACACGGAAGCCGAGAAGAGGTGGAAGCTTGAAAACCGGGCGTCGCCCTATGATCCGAGCGAAGGCTGATCGGACCCGTTTCGCCTGAAACAGTTCGTACGCTGATACTCAACAGCCCGCGGCAACGGCCGAGCCGTCGCCGCGGTCTCTCCCAGCTTTCTGGCTGCTCGCCTCCCTCGAGATCGTCAAAGCGCAAACGTGGTGCGAAGCTTCGCGCCTCGCAGCAGATCTCGCTCCGGGCCTGGTTCAAGACCACTGCAAGGGACGTCGTTGGAGCGCCATTTACCCAAGCGGCCAGACACATCAGTCGCCTTTGGATAGTTCTTATGCTCAACAAGATTCTGGAAACATGCGAAGCCGCGCTAGAGGACGTCAAGGATGGTGCAATCATCATGATCAGCGGCTTCGGGCGAGCAGGCCTTCCCTTGCAACTGATTGACGCGCTGGTTGCGCAGGGTGCGCGCGATCTCACAATCATCAGCAACAACTCTGGAAGCGACGATTCGGGATTCGGTGCATTGATTCGGCAGAAGCGTGTAAGGAAGCTGATTTGTTCGTTTCCGCGGCTCGCCGGAGCAACCCTGTTTGACGCGGCT
>NZ_JBIUHC010000201.1:0-16110 GCF_044627735.1 Cupriavidus sp. CuC1
ACCGCCCCATCACAAGGAGAAAACCCATTGACATAAAATTCCAATGCAAATCTGTCCGATGAAACGGGGCAACCCCAGCCGAGGCAACGCGCCTCAGGGGCATGCAGCGAATCCTATGGCGTGAAACGCCTTGCATCCAAGGCAGGCAGGAGCATAGAGACTATAACCAACCGTCGTCGGAGGGTTTACCTCTACGCGATTTCCCTCGGATTTCCCTCAGCCAGGCTGTGCCACCTCGTGACGCTGGAACAGCTTGCGCAGCACTGAACGAATCCACTGGTTGCCCGCCTCGCGATGCACGCGGTCGTGCCAGTAGAGCGCGATCTCGATGTTCGGCAGCGCCAGCGGCGGCTCCACCAGTTGCAGCCCCATGTCCTTGGCCAGCACCGTGCCCAGCGTCATCGGCAACATCACCACCGCATCGGAATGCTTCGCGATCATGGCTGCGGCCGTGAACATCGGCACGCGGCAGACGATGTGCTCGCGCGGCACCGCGGCCTCCAGGATGCGCTCGACCGACAGGTGCTCATGGCCGGTGCCGGCCGCCGTCACCAGCACGTGTTTCTCCGCGACGAACTCGGCCAGGCTTGGCTTGGGGCCCAGGCGCGGATGGCCGTCGCGTGTCACGGCCAGCCACATAGCGCTCGCGCCATAGCGGCTGCCTGCGCACGCCTTGCATGAGGTTGGGAAACGAGCCCACCGCGATATCCACCAGCCCGGATTCCAGCCACAGATCGATGTGCTGGGCGTCGCAGTTGACTGCCTGCACTCGTACGCGCGGGGCAGCTGTCGCCAGGTGGTTGATGATGGGCGGCAGCATCTGCGCCACACCCGCATCGATGATGAAAAAGCTGAAAGTGCGCTCGGCGGCGGCGGGATCGAAGGACACGTGGTCCGAGCGCAGCGCGCGCATGCGCTCCAGGATGCCGCGCACCGGCTCCGCTAGCGCGAGCGCCTTCGGGGTCGGCTCCATGCGCAGCGATACGCGCACGAACAGCGGATCGCCGAAATACAGCCGCAGCCGAGCCAGCGTCTTGCTCAGCGCGGGCTGAGTGAGATTGAGCACGCGCGCCGCCTTGGTGAGGCTGCGCTCGGCCAGCAGAACTTCGAACACCTGCAGGTGATGGAGGCCCAGTTCGTCTTCATTCTTTTGAGGAATAGTGTCCATGACGTCATCTCGATAGTAGAAGTCCTGCATTCCAATTAGTCTACTTTCAACGCTCGGCCTTGAACACAAGAAGCGTGTCTTCCCGATGATGGTGCGAAGGCGGCCCCACTATCGGGCAACATCCCCAAAGGAGATTCATCATGCCAGGCTTTCCCTTTATGGCACGCGACGACAAGCATGACGAGACGCCTGCCGCGCATTTGGCATCGCTTCCCGACGCAGCGGACATTCGGCCCGGGATCACGGCACAGGCCTTCCGCGACGCGCTCGCCAAGGCCGTCACGCCGGTCACCGTAATTGCCACCGACGGTGTCGGCGGCGTGGCCGGTGTCACCTGCTCTGCAGTCTGCTCGGTCTGCGACAACCCGCCCACGGTACTGGTCTGTATCAATCGCAAGAGCTACGCCAACGCCATCATTAAGGAAAACGGCGTACTCAGCGTGAACTGGCTGCAAGCCGAACAGTCGGGGCTGTCGCAGGTGTTTGCCGGCGCCGGCGCGCTGCCCATGCCCGAGCGCTTCGCCGCCGGGGACTGGAGCCGCCTGCTCACCGGCGCGCCGTGCAGCAAGTCCGCCATGGTGGCCCTGGACTGCCGCGTTGCCGACGCGTACGAAGTCGGCACCCACAGCATCTTCCTGGCACATGTGCTGGCGGCAACCCACGCCGAAGCCGTGTCGCCGCTGGTCTATTGCCAGCGCGCCTATGCCACCACGCAACCCGTCGCCGCATGACCGCCCCGTCGCGTCGGAAACCAACCGCCAACAAATACCAGGCCACGCCATCGAGCACCGCCTGCCGCCATTGCAGCACCAAATCGCATCGCATCCCCGCGAAGTCGATTCACCCAAGGAGAAGACAGTCATGATCCGCACCGGGAAGCAGTACCTGGAATCCCTCAACGACGGCCGCGATGTCTGGGTCGGCAACGAGAAGATCGACAATATCGCCACCCATCCCAAGACGCGCGACTACGCGCAACGCCACGCCGACTTCTACGACCTGCACCACCGCCCCGACCTGCAGGACGTGATGACCTATATCGACGAAGACGGCGAGCGGCGCGCCATGCAGTGGTTCGGCCACCGCGACAAGGAGCAGTTGCGCCGCAAGCGCAAGTACCACGAGACCATCATGCGCGAGATGGCCGGCGCGTCGTTCCCGCGCACACCGGACGTCAACAACTACGTGCTGACCACCTATATCGACGATCCGCTGCCGTGGGAGACGCAGTCCATCGGCGCCAACGGCAAGATCAAGGCGCGCAATATCGTCGACTTCATCCAGTTTGCCAAGGAGCATGATTTCAACTGCGCGCCGCAGTTCGTCGATCCGCAGATGGACCGCTCCAGCCCCGACACGCAGCAGAAATCGCCGGGCCTGCGCGTGGTGGAAAAGAACGACAAGGGCATCGTCGTCTCCGGCGTGAAGGCCATCGGCACCGGCGTGGCATTCGCCGACTGGATCCATATCGGCGTGTTCTTCCGCCCCGGCATCCCGGGCGACCAGATCATCTTTGCCGCGACCCCAGTCAACACCAAGGGCGTCACCATCGTCTGCCGCGAGAGCCTGGTGAAGGACGATCCGGTCGAGCATCCGCTGGCCGCGCAGGGCGACGAACTGGACGGCATGACCGTGTTCGACAATGTATTCATCCCGTGGTCGCACGTGTTCCATATCGGCAACCCCGAGCACGCCAAGCTGTATCCGCAACGCGTGTTCGACTGGCTGCACTATCACGCGCTGATCCGCCAGATGGTGCGCGCCGAACTGGTGGCAGGTCTCGCCGTGCTGATCACGGAGCATATCGGCACCAGCAAGATACCTGCGGTGCAGACCCGGCTGGCCAAGCTCATCGGCTTCCACCAGGCCATGCTGGCGCACGTGATTTCCAGCGAGGAACTTGGCTTCCATACGCCCGGCGGCCACTACAAGCCGAACATCCTGATCTACGATTTCGGCCGCGCGCTCTACCTGGAGAACTTCTCGCAGATGATCTATGAGCTGGTCGACCTGTCCGGCCGCAGCGCGCTGATTTTCGCCAGCGAGGACCAGTGGCAGGATGAAAAGCTCAACGGCTGGTTCGAGCGCATGAACAACGGCCCGGTGGGCAAGCCGCACGACCGCGTGAAGATCGGCCGCGGGATTCGCGACCTGTTCCTGACCGACTGGGGCAACCGCTTGTTCGTGTTCGAGAACTTCAACGGCACGCCGCTGCAAAGCATCCGCATGCTGACCATGCAGCGCGCCGAGTTCTCCGGCACCGGCCCCTATGGCAAGCTGGCGCGCCAGGTCTGCGGCATCGACCTGGTCGCCGAGCAAGACACCGAGTACACCAAGACCGCCGACTACGCCAAGGCACTCGATTCGGCCCGGCACCAGGAGGAAGTTGCACTGGCTGGCGCCATGGCGATCTGAGCCTCCTACTAACGACACCCCTTTTGTGCGAGCACCGGCGCGGCGTATCCGCGCCGGCCGCTCCACACTTCACACTGCCACACTCGACACCAAGGAAGATCACCATGTCCACCCACGAAATGCTGGCCACCCTGTTCAGCAATGCCCGCAGCCAGAACGGCTGGCGCGACCGCTCCGTCTCCGACGCACAACTGCGCGAAATCTATGAGCAGATGAAATGGGGCCCGACCTCGGTCAACTGCTCGCCCGCGCGCATCGTATTCGTGCGCACCCAGGAAGCCAAGCTCAAGCTCAAGGACGCATTGGCCCCGGCCAATATCGACAAGGTGATGAACGCGCCGGTGGTAGCCATCGTCGGCTACGACACCAGCTTCTACAAGAACCTGCCCGAGCTGTTCCCGCACAACCCGAGCGTCAAGACCTGGTTCGAAGGCGAAGAGAAGGCTGCCTTTGCCGAGATCACCGCCTTCCGCAACGGTACCCTGCAGGGCGCCTACCTGATCATGGCCGCGCGCGCGGTCGGCCTCGACTGCGGCCCGATGTCCGGCTTCAACAATGCCGCGGTCGACACCGCCTTCTTTGCCGGCACCACGATCAAGTCCAACTTTATCTGCGGCCTGGGCCACGGAGATCCCGCCAAGGTGTTCGCGCGCAGCCCCCGCCTGTCTTTCGAGCAGGCATGCACGCTGGCATGAGCGTCCGGCTTGCCGGTCCCCCAAGAATCTGGAGATAACAACATGCGCAATCTCGACCAAGACACCATCACGCAGGCGGTACTCGCGCGCCTGTCGGATACCCCGGTTCCGCGCATCAAGGAGATCGTGACCAGCCTGGTGCAGCACCTGCACAGCTTCGCGCGCGAAGTGAAGCTCACGCAAGCTGAATGGTTCAAGGGCATCCAGTACCTCACCGCCACCGGCCAGAAGTGCGACGACAAGCGCCAGGAGTTCATCCTGCTCAGCGATGTGCTCGGACTGTCGATGCTCACGGTATGCTTGAACAACCAGAAGCCACCGGGCTGCACCGAATCCACGGTGTTCGGCCCGTTCCACGTCGAAGGCGCTCCGCATTTCGAGGACGGCGCGGACCTGGCCAATGGCGCCAAGGGCGAGCGGTGCGAGGTACATTGTACGATCAAGGGCCTGGACGGCACGCCCGTGGCTGGTGCGACCATCGATGTCTGGCAAGCCGATGCCGGCGGCAACTATGACGTGCAATACGCGGAACTGGATAAAGCGCAAGCGCGTGGCGTGCTGCAGGCGGGCGAGGACGGCAAGTTCAGCTTCCATACCATCGTGGCGCAGGCCTACCCCATCCCGGCCGACGGCCCGGTGGGCGAACTGTTGCGCGCGACCGGGCGCCATCCATGGCGGCCGGCCCACCTGCACTTCATGATCAAGGCCCCCGGCTATGAAACGCTGGTCACCCACGTGTTCCGCAAGGGCGACCGATACCTGGATTCCGACGCCGTGTTCGGCGTGCGCGAGTCCCTGGTCGGCGAGTGGATCCAGCAAGCGAATGGCGGCTACCGGCTCGACTTCGACTTCGTGCTGAACCGGGCCAAAGCCTAGTCCTGCGCGCCCGCCGCGGGTTGGCGCCAAGGCCGTCGGCAAGTTGTTCGTTGTTCCGCCAGAAGACAACCAGGAAAGCCTCATGAACAAACGACTTGCCGGCCGCGAGGTGAAGGTGCCCTTCGTGGTGGGCGCGGACGGCGCTCGCAGCACGGTGCGCAAGCGCGGCGGCTTCGGCTTCGAGGGCTTTACCTGGCACGAGAAGTTCCTGGTCACCAATGTCGCCATGCCGATGGGAAACGCTGGGCTACACCGTCACGGCCTATGTCTCCGACCCCGAACACTGGGCCGTGGTGCTGAAGCTGTACGACGATGGCCGCCCCGACCTCTGGCGCGTTGCCATGCCGGCAGATCCCGATGTCGACGAACAGCATCCGCAACAAGAAAGCCATGGAAGAACGCGACCCGCAAGTACGCCGCCAGAACCAGCGGGCGATGCACGCCATCTCGCTCGATCCTGATAAGTCGCGCGAGTTTTTGCTCGACAGCTCGATGATTGCTTCAATCCGCCGGGCCGACGCCATCGCCTGAGGCGCGGCATGCTACCAGCCGGCGCCGGGCGCAAGCCGCGGCACCGGCCACAACCACTTCATGGGAGACCCCACATGATGCAAGACAGCTTTATCTACTCGCCCCTGCCCGCGCGCGTGGTGTTCGGCAAGGGCTCGCTTGCCTCGCTGGCGCGAGAAGTCGAACAGCTCGGCGCCACGCGCGCCCTGGTGCTTTGCACGCCTGAGCAGATGCCGCTGGCGCGGCGCGTTGCCGAGCTGCTCGGCGATCGCTATGTGGGCACGTTCCCGGGTGCGGTGATGCATGTGCCGATCGAGGTGGCGCGCGAGGCGCGCGCACTGGCGGCGCGCCTCGGCGCCGATTGCGCGGTGGCGGTCGGCGGTGGATCCACCATCGGCCTGTGCAAAGCCATTGCGCTGGAGTCGCCGATACCGATCGTGGCCGTGCCGACCACTTACGCCGGTTCGGAGATGACGCCCATTTACGGCATCACCGAGAACGGCGAGAAGAAGACCGGCCGCTCGGCGCAGGTGCTGCCGCGCAGTGTGGTCTACGATCCCGAGCTGACGCTTTCCCTGCCGCCGGCGATCAGCGCCACCAGCGGCCTGAATGCCATCGCCCATTGCGTGGAAGCGATGTATGCCGCCAACGCCAATCCCGTAACCACGCTGATGGCCGAGGATGGCATTCGCGCCCTGGCCAGCGGGCTGCCGGAGGTGGTGACGCGTCCGCACGACATGGCGGCGCGCAGCGCGTGCCTGTACGGCGCGTGGCTGGCCGGCTCGGTACTCGGCACCTGCGCGGTCGCGCTGCATCACAAGCTCTGCCATACACTGGGTGGCATGTTGAATCTGCCGCATGCGCAAACGCACGCCATCATCCTGCCCCACGCAGTGCAATACAACGCGGCCGCCGCACCGCATGTCATGGCGCGTATTGCAGCAGCGCTGGGAAGCGACGACGCGGCGCGCGGATTGCACCAACTGGCGCGCCGGCTGCAAGTGCCACTGGCGCTGGAGCAACTGGGCGTGCGGCACGGCGACCTGGCACGCGTGGCCGACCAGGCCCTGCGCGCGCCCTACCCCAATCCGGCGCCGCTGACGCGCGATGGCATCCTGAGCTTGCTGGAGAACGCATTCGCGGGCGTCGAGCCGCACTGAACCCGGCGCAGCCCGCAACGGACGGGAGCGCGCCATGAGGGATCGAGGATTGATCACCATGAGTCTGCGCGAAGTTGATCGCTTCAAGGTCATCCAGGCAACGACCGAGGCCTCTTGGCGCAATGGCGCGCCGCAGAGCGCTTAGATCTGACGATCCGGAAAGTCCGGCCGCTAGTGACAACCTAAAGGTGAGACCGTGCGGGCCCGCTCATTCCGTCCATTTGCGCTGATAGTCCATTTTTTCGAAGTGCTCTACCAGAAAATTGATGAAGGTCCGTACTTTCGCTGGCACGAACTTGCGGCTAGGGTACGCAAGATTGATGGTCAAGCGCGACAGATTCCAGGCGTCAAGCACCGGGACGAGCCGTCCGCTGACAATATCCTCGTAAATAACATACTTCGGTTGCACCAAGATGCCGAGGCGAGTCCCAGGAAGCCTGAGCGGGGGGCGACACTGTAGGCAATTGCGTGAATGTGCCCAGACGACCGCGCGATGGATGCGTGGCGATCGTCCTGGTCGCACATATCAGCCAGCGCTGTTGTAGGTGGCATGGTGTGGCAACGAGAGCTCTTGTGAGCAACGGGCGACCAGCCCCCTTTACTGCATCTGCGCTGCCTTGCGTTCCGCCAAGAGTTTCTGAATCTCCGCTTCCGTCTCCTTGTACTGTCCCTCGCCGTAGTGCTGATAGACGATGCGGCCGTTGGCATCGATCAGGTACGTAGCGGGCCAGTACTGGTTGCGGAACGCTGACCATGTTGCATACATGTTGTCCTGCGCCACGGGGTAACGGATGTCGAAGCGTTTGAGCGCTGCCTGCACGTTGTCCGTCGACTTCTCGAACGGAAACTCCGGCGTGTGCACGCCCACTACTACCAGTCCCTGATCCTTGTACTTGTCGTGCCACTGCTTGACATATGGCAGCGTGTTCACGCAGTTGATGCACGAGTACGTCCAGAAATCCACCAGCACTACCTTGCCGCGCAGCTGCTGCATCGTCAGCGGTTCCGAATTAAGCCAGTGGTCGATGTTAGCGAACTCCGGGGCCTTGCCCTGATCGCCCACCTTGGGGCTCTCCGCAAGGACGCCGGCGCCGAAGGTATAGATCGCAGCAATGCCGGCTGCGGCCAGGATGGCGCGAAAAAGGTTACGCATGATTCAGGCTTCAGAGTTTGGATGTCTTGCCCCTCGTCCGCACGGCGGGCGAGGGGTGCAGGGATCAGACCAGCACGGTTTCGATATGGACGTTGCCATGCAGCGCCTTCGAGTACGGGCACGTACGGTGCGCGGTGTCTACTAGCGCCTGAGCCACCTCTCGTTCGATACCGGGGATATGCACGCGCAGGCGTGCCTGCAGGAAGTACTCGATGCCCGCAGTGCCCAGGTCCACTTCCGTATCCACGGACAAGTCTTCCGGTAGTTTGATCTTCTGCTTGCCTGCGGCCAGGCCGATGGCACCGATGAAGCATGCCGACCAGCCGGCGGCCAGCAGTTGCTCCGGGTTGGTGCCCTGCCCCTTGCTGCCCGGCGACGACAGTTCGATGTCGAGCCTGCCATCATCGCTGCGAGCCGTGCCATCGCGGCCGCCAGACGTGATGTGGACCTTACCGGTGTACAGGACTTTTTCGATGCGGGTCATGATGTGTTCCTTGTTCAGTTCGAATGGTGTTCGACAGTGGATTTGCGAGGGTTGCGCGATGGGCGGCGATCAGGCGTAGGCACCATCGAGGTACGGATCGACCGTTCGGGCCGGATCTGCCGACACGCCGGTGCGGTCCATGCCAGCGATGGTATGGGCGCCGTCGTAGTACGGACCGACAGCGCGGGCCGGATCTGCCGACACACCGGTGCGGTCCATGCCAGCGATGGTGTGTGCGCCGTCGTAGTACGGGCTGCGCTGGTCCTGCACGGAACGTGCGCCTTCCGCGTACGGGTCGCGAGCGTCTGTCGCCGAACGGGCGCCATCGCTGAATACATCACGGGCATCCTGGACAGAGCGGGCCCCATCCGAGTACGGATCACGGGCACCGAAGCCGGAAGCTTGCGCGCCAGCAGCAGCGGCAACCAGGGCGACGGCGAGGACGAGGCGCTTGGCATAGTTCTTGGACATGATCAGTTTCCTTTGCATTGATTGGTTTGCGATATGCGGTCTGCGTTGTCAGGTATTGCGAAGCAGCGTTTTCGCTTCGTCGGTTGTGCGTTGCGCTGCCACGGAACGTATTTAAGACGGCTCACGTATCGCGCCCGTAGCGAAATACGGGCCTTAGTGTCAGGGAACGTATCGGTGTCGTCGGCTGATACAAAAGCGTACAAAAAGGAAAGGAAACGGCGGGGAGGCGTCCCGGAATAACCATGGGAAGGCACGGGAGAGCCGGAGATCCGAGGCGAAAGCGGCACACAGTGACGCAAAAGCAATATGGCCGCGCCAGAATCTGGCGCGGCCACGCTGGAGCCGCGGTGACCGAAATGGCCCGAGTGATGTCGGCCCTTATCCGATACGGATCTCGGCGATCAGACCGCCGCCGTCGCGGTTGCGCAGCTTCAGCGAACCGCCAACGGCCACGGCAAGCTGATGAGCGATGGCCAGACCCAGGCCCGTGCCGCCGGTTTCCCGGCCGCGCGCGAGCCTTCGAGCCTGAAAAATGGCAGCAACACAGCCTCCAGCTTGTCTTCCGGAATGCCGGGACCGCGATCCCATCACGTCGATCCGCACCGTACCGCGATCGCGGCGCACGGACAACTCCGCCGCGCCTCTGAACTTGATGGCGTTGTCGATCAGATTGGTCAGGATGCGGCGCAATGCGTGCGGCCGCGTCACGATGCCGCCGCCCGCAGCCAGAATCCGTACGCGCTCCACCACGAAGTGCGCGATGCGGTCACTCACCGCATTGAATGCGTGTGCCGCGCGCGCCAGTTTGGTGGGACCGCTCTCGTCCAGTGGCGGCGATTTCGCATTCGGGTTGAGCGCATCGGCAGGGTCGGCCAGCGCCACCAGCGGACGAATGGCCAGCCGCACGGCGATCCAGCAGCACAGAACCTGCAACAGCAGTTGCAGCACCAGCACATAGGGCAGCCATTGTGCAATCGGCAACATGCGTGGATGCTGGTCGATGGTCAGCGGGCTGCCGTCACTCAACGTCAGATGGGCCTGCACCTGCTTGCCGTCGCCAGGAACCGATTGCACCGCCAGGGGAAACCGGCCACCACTGGCTTCCATGATCCGTTCCGCGATGTCCTTGCCGCGCTGGGTCATCTTGGGCACGCCAGGCGAACCCGGCCCCAGAATGTACTGGTAGTTGCCCCGGTTCAGGCGCGGCAACCACTGCGGGCGCTCCGCCGCGGGTAGCCGGTTCAGGATCGCCACCGACGTTGCTACGTCGGTTTCGAGCGTACCCAGCATCACTTGCCGTGCCAACAGATAACTTTCCGAAAACAGCACCGCGAACAAGGTTAGATGCGCGATGATCAAGCCCACCAGCAGGATCACAAAGAGTCGCGACCCCAGCGTACGCGGCCAATGCCAGAGGCGGGTGTTAATTGAAAGGGTGCCGCCCTGTTGTCGTGTATCGCACTGTATCTGGCCGCGCCGGACCCACAGAACGGTACAACCTTCCCCTTTGGTGACACATTCACGATAGATGCGCGGCGTCAAATTGGGGGCATACCAGATCACTGGCCAAGCCTTCGAAAGAAACCTAATCATGACCCTGCTAATCCTTGCCTATCTGGGTGGCGCGCTTACCATCCTGAGCCCGTGCATTCTGCCCATACTCCCGTTCGTGCTCAGCCGCAGCGCAAAGCCGTTCCTGCGCGGCCGGCTGCCGATGCTGGCCGGTATGGCGTCGGCGTTTGCCGCCGTAGCCACGCTGGCATCCGTTGGGGGCGCGTGGGCCGTGCGCGCCAACGAATACGGCCGCTACAGCGCACTGATATTGCTGGCGGCGTTCGGATTGTCGCTGCTGGTGCCAAGGCTGGCCGAAGCGCTCACGCACCCGGTCGTGGCACTGGGCAACCGGCTGGCCGACAGTGGAAGCAGCGCCGACGCTTCGCCTTGGGCATCGCTGATGCTGGGCGTAGCCACGGGCATGCTGTGGGCGCCGTGCGCGGGCCCGATTCTCGGCATCGTGCTGACAACTGCAGCACTGCAAGGCGCAAGCGTGCAGAGTTCCCTGTTGCTGGTGGCCTATGCGGCGGGCGCGGCCACGTCGCTGGCAGCGGCGCTGGGCATTGGCGGCCGTCTGTTCGCGGCGATGAAACGCTCGATGGGCGTCGGCGAATGGCTACGCCGTGGGCTTGGCGTGGGCGTGCTCGGTGGCGTAGCCGCGATTGCGGTCGGCGTCGACACTGGCCTGTTGGCCCGTTTTTCCACGGGCGGCCCCGCACGGCTGGAACAGGCATTGGTCGAGAGGCTACACACGACCGCGCCGACGGCGCCCCGCTCGCCCACCATGCCCGTCCTTCAGGACGTCAACGATGCGCAGGTCGCTGGCGAGCCGATGCTGCTCGCCGCCAACGACATCAGCGTGGGCTTTCCTGTCCGACTGCCGGTGGAAGGCCAACTGCCGTCGCTCGACGGTGCGGTGAAGTGGCTCAACACCGGGGCCGGCGCGGCGCCCGTGTCGCGCAATCAGTTGCAAGGCAAGGTCACGCTGGTCTATTTCTGGACGTATTCGTGCATCAACTGCATCCGCACGCTGCCCTATCTGCGCGCGTGGGCGGAGAAGTACAAGGACCAGGGTCTGACGGTGATCGGTGTACATACGCCCGAGTTCGCGTTCGAGAAGAACCCCGAGAACGTGCGCCGCGCGGTCGGAGACTTCAAGATCGGCTTCCCCGTGGCCGTGGACAGCGACTTCCGCATCTGGCGCGCCTTCAACAACAACTACTGGCCCGCCGCGTACTTCGTGGATGCGCGAGGAAGTATCCGCCATCACCAATTCGGCGAAGGCGACTATGCGAAATCGGAGCGCGTGATTCAGTCCCTGCTGGCCGAAGCGGGCCGCCCGTTCTCATCGCGCGACGTGGTGGTGCCAGACGCCGAGGGTGCGCAAGCCGCGCCCGACCTCCGGAACGTACGTTCAGGCGAGACCTATGTCGGCTACGGCCTGGCTTCGAACTTCGCGTCGCCAGGTGGAATTCGCCAGGACGCGTCACACGGCTACACCGTCGGCAACCTCGAACTGAACGAGTGGGGACTGAGGGGCCAGTGGACCGTCGGCGCCGAGCAGGCCACGCTCGATCGTGCCGATGGCGGCATCACGTACCGCTTCCATGCGCGCGATCTTCACCTTGTGCTGGGGCCGGCACCCGATGGCCGAGCGGTGCGCTTCCTGGTGAAGATTGACGGCAAGGCGCCGGGCGCCAGCCACGGCGCCGATATCGATGCCAATGGCAACGGAGCCATCACGCAAACGCGGCTCTATCAGCTGGTACGGCAGGCGGGCGATGTTGGCGAGCACACGTTCGAGATCTGCTTCCTTGATGCGGGTGCGCAAGCCTATGCGTTCACGTTTGGCTGATCGCAGCCCATCACGTCATCCCGCATCATAGCTACCGGCGTGGGCCGTTCCCAAACGACCACCCGTGGAGCGCGAACATGAATTGTGCCCAGCGCAGTATCGAACGTGCGCGGACGCCAATCTTTGATGCGGCGATACGTTCCGCAATATGGTTCTACTGTCCCCAGTTGCACAGTTTCGACGCTCCCATCATCGGCATGGGATTGTAGGCAAAGAGTCCAGCGTAGTGACATGGCAGCCCCCCCCAATACTCGCCTGGAAAACATCATCACCTTAGTCGCAGTGTGGCGCCCGCCCTCCCCCCTCAACACGACGATGTGTTCAGGTATTTGAACTGCCGAATGACGATGGGTGCCTCCCGTTCGGAGTTGATGTCATGCAGCGCGCCAGGTTGGCGAAGGTCACGCAGGCTGAGCGGGGTAGACCACATACCAGAGCACGCAGGTCACCATCAATTCCAGCGGGTAATGCAGCGATTGAGGATCATCGCAATTTCCGAATCATGGCGGGCTCATGGCGCTGAACTCAAGACCGCTACATTCTACCGAACGCTTACCGCGACAGAGCCGCGCTCGCGCTGCCGCGCTGAGCGATGGCGTCAATGCCGAAACAAGCCGCAAGTCCTCGACGCGGATCATTCAATTCAGCTTAACAATAGATTTCCAGGCATTTAACCACGTAGAGGACCAGACTGACTACAGTGGCTGAATATGCACCGGCACAGGCTTCAGCGCGCGCCGACACGGGCACGGAGGACTCTGCTGATGCCCAGGCGCGCTTTCCGTAACCGACCAGCCTGCAACCGATTTTCCTTGCCGATCGGCATGTACTTTTCCGTCACACCACCGCTATCTACGTCAAGACAACATGCAATCGCGTCAAAGCGCCTTCTGGACCTTCCCTTACACGTCGCAGCGTTTGCCGCTGGTCGCCGACAACGTCGTGACGACCTCCCAGCCGCTTGGCTCCTCGGCCGGCTTGGAGATGTTGTTGCGCGGCGGCAATGCAGCCGACGCTGCACTGGCCACGGCAATCGCCCTGGCTGTGGTGGAGCCGTGCAACAACGGTATCGGCGGCGACGCGTTTGCACTGATCTGGGATGGCAGCAAATTGCACGGTTTGAACGGATCGGGACGAGCACCGGCCGCATGGACGCGCGAGTATTTTTCAAAGTACAAGGAGATGCCGAAGCGGGGCTGGGACTCGGTAACCGTGCCAGGCACCGTTTCAGCGTGGCGCGCCATGTGGGAGCGCTTTGGCAGCCTGCCGTTCGAAGAGCTGTTCGAACCGGCGCTGCGCTATGCGCGTGAAGGCTATCTGGTTTCGCACAATGTCCACAATCAGTGGCAAAAACAGGTCGACGAACTGATCGATCAGCCGGGCTACCGCGAAGCGTTTGCCCCCAACGGCCGGGCACCGCTTCAGGGCGAGCGCTTCATTTGCCCGGGACAGGCAAATACACTCGAGCGAATTGCGCGCACCAAGGGCGACGACTTTTACCATGGCGAACTGGCCCGTGCGATCGCCGACCACGCGCGCAATACCGGCGGCGCGATCACTGAAGCCGACCTCGCCGCGCATAAGGCGGACTGGGTCGAGCCGATCAGCATCCGCTACCGGGATGTTGAACTGTACGAGATCGGGCCTAACGGTCAAGGCATTGCGGCGCAGATGGCGTTGGGCATGCTTGAGCATTTCGATTTGAAGATCATGGACCAGGATAGCGCGCTGGCGATGCATCTGAAGATCGAGGCAATGAAACTGGCCTTTGCCGACTTGCATGAATACGTCGGCGACGTGGATCACATGAGGGAAGTAACAGCGGCCGACCTGCTCAACCCGGCATATCTGGCAAAGCGCGCCAAGCTGATCGACCCCGAGCGGGCAGCGCCGGCCCGCATCGGCAAGCCGCTTGGCGGCGGCACCGTCTACCTGACCACGGCGGATCGCAACGGCATGATGGTTTCGTTTATTCAATCCAACTTCAAGGGCTTCGGTTCGGGCCTGGTCGTGCCCAATACGGGCATTGCCTTGCAGAATCGAGGTTGGGGCTTCAATTTGTGTCACGGCCATACCAACGAAGTGGCGCCTGGAAAACGCCCATTCCACACCATCATCCCAGGCTTCCTGATGCAAAACGGCCGGCCGCTGATGAGCTTCGGCCTCATGGGCGGATCCATGCAGGCGCAGGGTCATTTGCAGATGGTCTCCCGCATGGTCGATCAGGGACTGAACCCGCAAGCGGCGAGCGATGCGCCGCGCTGGCGCGTACTTGACGACAACCATGGCGTCGCCGTCGAATGGAATATGCCGCAAGCGGTGATTGAGGGACTGACGTCACGCGGGCATCCGATAGCGATTGCCAAACGCTTTGATACCGAGTTCGGTAGCGCGCAGGCGGCTCTGCGCCTGGACAACGGCGGTTATGTAGCGGCATGCGATCACCGCAAGGATGGCTACCCGGTCGGAATTTGATTCTCCAATTTGCATTCAATGTGTGATTATCTTGGTGCGCCAACGCTTGGACAATCGCTGGGCTTCGTCGTACAGGCGTACCACGAAATGGCTCAACCACACCCGCAGTTGCTTGCTCAGCAACCGCAGTTGATGGAACACGAGGCGCAATACCAACTCGCAGGCGACGAGCGGATCGTGGCGCGCTTCGTGATCAAGAGTTGCACTTCCGTCGGATCACAGGCACGGTGGAAGCCGCCACGTGCCTGGCCAGTTATGACCTGTGCCGCTATCCGGAAGATGCCGCCGACACCATCACGGCCTTTTTCTATCCCGACGCGTATGTAGCCGGATAACAAAGACAAAGACACAGGAGGAGCCATTTTGAGAACATCATCCGCATCCGTTTCCCGTAGCGTGGCGTTCGCCGCCGCGCTAACCGCCAGCCTGGTCTCCGGCGCGGTCTTCGCGCAGGGCGGGTATCCGAGCAAGCCCATCACCATCGTCGTGCCCTATCCGCCAGGCGGCTCCAACGACATCTTCGCGCGCATCGTCGCCAAGGGGATCGGCGAGGAGCTCAAGCAACCTGTCGTCATCGACAACCGCCCCGGCGCCAGCGGCAATACCGGCACAGGCATCGTTGCCAAGTCCGCCCCGGACGGATACACGCTGGTCGCCGTGTCATCCAGCATGACGACCAATGCCGCAGTGCAGGCTAAACTGCCGTTCGATGCGGTCAAGAGCTTCGCGCCGGTGGCGATGTTTGCGCAAGGGCCGTTCATCGTCGCGGTCAACAACGCATTCCCCGCCAAAACACCGCAGGAACTGATCGCCGCGATCCGCGCCAAGCCAGGCAAGTACAACTACGCCTCGTCCGGGCCGGGCGGCGTCAACCAGTTCGGCACCGAGCTGCTCAAGACCATGGCCGGCAACCTATTCATCACGCATGTCCCGTATCGCGGCATGCCCCCCGCCTTGACCGACCTGATCGGCAACCAGACGCAGTTGCTAATCTCCACCGGCCCGTCGCTGCTGCCGATGGTCCGCGCCGGCAAGGTGCGCGCCGTTGGCATCACCAGCCTCAAGCCGAGCCCGATCGCGCCGGAACTCACGCCCATGTCCAGCGCCGTGCCGGGCTACGAGTTTGAGCTCTGGTGGGGCCTGCTGGCGCCGGCCGGCACGCCGCTGGCGATCGTCAACCAACTCAACGCCGCGGTCAACACCATCTTGTCTAAGCCCAATACTGTTCACTTCACAACCACTTTGGGGACGATTTGCTGATTCAGCGGCTCGGATCGCCGCCGGATTCGGAAAT
>NZ_JBIUHC010000202.1:0-15979 GCF_044627735.1 Cupriavidus sp. CuC1
TTACCGCTTTGCCTGGTCAACCCGAGCTTGTTCAGTTGCCTTTGCAAGCTCCGGCCTTTAGGCCGGGGTAGTTGACGCTAGTGCGCCGTCTGTTCGCATAGCGGGCACACCCGAATCAGCAGCGGCGCATTTTCCATTTCGGCCAGCGCGTCGCTATCGTCGGAGGCGATGGTGCACTTGCATTCGCGCGCCGTGCTTGCGGGTTCATCGCGGGTGCTTGCCGGCAGGACCGCGTAACGAACGCCAAGCTGCACGCGCCGCTCCCAGTCGCCTTGCCGATCCAGTGTCAGCAGCCACAAGCGGGTCTGGATCGACCAATGCCTGACGGTTTCGCTTTTGATCCCCAGGCGACGCGCCGCTTCGGCGACCGATACCTGCTGGGAGGCCAGGTTGAAGAAGGCTTCCGCCTTGTCCTCCAGCCTGAGCCGTGCCATGGGTGTGCCAGTCAGCCGGCTGAAGCGCTGGCGGCAGCCGGCGCAATGAAAGAGCGGCAGGCTGCTGCCATCGGTACCGTCAAAGGTCGATTTGCGCGCACGGCACCGCGGGCATTGCGGCGGCCGGCGGCTGGCGCTATTCAGCTTGCGCCACGCGGACAGCAGGAACGCAGTCAGGTCGGCATCGGCCACGCCCGCTGCCCCGCCCGCGCGCACATGGATCAGCGTCGTGGCGCGGCGCAGGTCGTCCACATGGAGATGCACGCTCGCGCTAGCGCGGCTGGACGTGGGATCTATTTCGGTTCGCGTGGGGCGTTGCTGCTGAAATCTGCTCATATCGTCGGCGCGGGTAGATCCGGCCATGACGCCGTGGGCCCCGGGGCTGGCGCCCTGGTCGTAAAATCCCGCTAACCCGTGCTCCGGGAGCGATGAATTTGCGCCGATTCTATGTGTATTAGCAGCCGCTGAGTACTGTGATTGATCACAGTAGGCCGGGCGGCACCGCGCTGCTAGGGCTTGATGATGCCGGCGGAGGCCGCCTTGACGACCGCTTCGATGCGGGTGGCCACGCCGAGCTTCTGGCGGGCATTGTCTATATGGAAATCGACCGTGCGCTTGGACAGGCCCAGAATGGTGGCGATCTCGCCCGAGGTCTTGCCGCGCGCCGACCACACCAGCGCTTCCACTTCGCGCTCGCTGAGCTGCACGGCCGGCAGGCCCGGCCGCGTGCGGGCAAGCCGGGCAAGGCGGGCCTCGACGATGCTGGTCAAAATGTCGAAATCGACCGGTTTGGTTACGTAGTCGTCGGCCCCGAGCCTGCGCCCCTTGAGCTCGGCCTCGCGCTGCGCCAGCGCCGTGAGGAACACGAAGGGCATGTCGGCAAAGCGCGGCGCCAGTGAAGTGATCTTCTCCAGCAGTTCGAAGCCCGTCATCACTGGCATACTCACGTCGCAAAGGACGAGGTCTGGCGTGTCGCGCAGGATGGCGGCAAAACCTTGCTGGCCGTCGTGCGCGATGCCCACGGCAAAGCCCCGCTCGATCAGCTCTTCGGCGATCAGCGCTGCCGTTTCGGCATCGTCCTCGATGCAGAGGATTTTCCGGCGGGCATCGGTCATGGTGGTCCTTGGTAGCGGCGGCGAGCCGCATCTTGCGGGCCGCCGAGGTACAGCGTAGCGAAATTCAGGATAAAAGTCTTATGAATCACTCGATTCGTCCGGCGCCCGCGAGCCGGCGAGTGCGTCGCGGCCTGGGTCGGCGCCTGGTCGGGCTGCCCGATTCAGTGCCCATGCTCAGGCCAATTCGCGTGCGGCTGTCGCTTGTGTTCGTGCTGTTCCTGCTGCTGGTGGTGGGCGTGGGCCTGTTCGGCATCAACCGGCTCAGCAACTTTCACAGCGTGTCGGCGCAGATCAGCGGCCGCTGGCTGCAGAGCAACCGCATCCTGGGCGACCTTAACAATTATATTTCGGACTACCGCGCGTTCGAGGGCGATGCGTTGATCGCGACGACGCGCGCTGACCTGCGCGCGGCGGAGGAGCAGATCAGCAAGCTGGACGATGTGATCAAGGAGGTCGAGGCCCGCTACGGCAAGATCGAGCATGATCCGGCCGAGCTGGCACTCTTTGATCAGTTCATGGCGCAGTGGTCGGCTTACCGGCAACTGGTCGATCGCGTGGTTTCACTGGCCCACCAGAAGGACACGACGCAGGCCGTGGCGCTCTATCGCAGCGAGTCGCGCCGCGCCTTCGAGCAGGCCAACGGCACGTTGGGCGTGCTCACGGAGCGCAATGTTGTCGGCGCCGCGCAGGCCACCGCGCGCGAGGCCGACGCCTATCACGAGGCCCGGCAACTGATTGCCGGCGCCATCCTGGTGTCGGGCTTCCTGGTCATCGCGGCGGTGATCTACCTGGTCAGGGCCGTGTCCAATCCCATCGCGGGGCTGGTCGACCGCATGCACCGCATCATGGACAACGATCCTCGCGTGGAGATCCCCGGGGCCGGGCGCAAGGATGAGATCGGCGAAATCGCCCGCGCCGTGGTGCGCTTTCGCGACAATACGATCGAACTGGAGCGCAGCAAGGCGGCGCTGGCCGCCCAGACCACGATGCTGCTGGACACGCTGGAAAACGAGCGGCGCCTGGCGGTGCTCCAGCGCAATTTCGTCTCGATGGCTTCGCACGAGTTTCGCACGCCGCTCAATGTGATCGACGGCCACGCGCAGCGGCTCATGCGCATGAAGGAAGCGCCCTCCGCCGAAGTCCTCGGCGAGCGCTGCGGGCGGATCCGGGTTGCCGTGCGGCGCATGACCAACCTGATCGACCACCTGCTCGATTCCTCGCAACTGCTGGACGGCGGGCGCCTTGCCACGCTGCAAGGCGTTGACTTTTCCCTGGCCCTGATGGTGCACGAAGTCTGCGAGATGCACCGCGAGAGTTCCCCCGCGGCGGTCATCGAGGAGATCATTGATCCCGGCGTGAATGAAATCTTCCACGGCGACGCCAAGCTGCTGTTCCAGGCCTTCAGCAACCTGGTTGGCAACGCGATCAAGTATTCGCCCACCGGCACCGCGGTCACTGTGCATGTGTCCGGGGACGCCGACATGATCCGCGTGTCCGTGTCCGATCGCGGCCTGGGCATCCCGGACAAGGACCGCGAGCACATCTTCGAGCGCTTCGTGCGCGGCGGCAATGTCACCGGCACGGCGGGCGCGGGCGTTGGCCTGTATCTGGTCAGGCTGGCAGTCGACCTGCACGAGGGCGAGGTCGTGGTCACCAGCAAGGAAGGGCAGGGGTCAAGCTTTGTGGTCCGGCTGCCGCGCGCGGCAGCATCGGGCTGAAGGCGTGGACTGGATTTGAGCGCGATGCCCGGGCATGGGCATCGATGGCTTGGATCATTCGGCCGAGGCAACGACCCGCGCATCGCGCTCGAGGCGGGGACCCACGCCTGGACGGACCTGGAGCATGGCGAACACGCCCAGCGCCGTCGCAACCGACGTGGCGATGAACATGGACGAATAGCCGTAGCGTGCCGACAGGATGCCGGCCAGCGTGGGAGCCAGGACCGCAGCGATGTTGGCGATGAAATGCATGATGCCGCTGAACGTGCCGACGCGCGAGGGCGCGGTATCGATCACCACCGCCCAGTAGACGGAGTTCGGCAAGGCGTTCAAGGCGTTGCCCAAAGTCATCAGGGCGATGACGGTCCACACGCTGTGCGCCTGCGACACCATCAGGAAGCACAGGGTGGTCAGCAACAGCGAGGCGGCAGCAAACCAGCTTCTTGCAATGACCAGCTTGCCCGTGCGCTTTAGCAGCCAGTCGGAGATGCGCCCGCCCAGCAATACCGTAAAGCACGCGCCAACCCAGGGAATCATCCCGATGTACCAGAGGGAGGAGAGGGTGAAGTTGAACTCGTCGTGCAGGTACTTCGGTGTCCACGTCAGCAGCATGAAGTTGACGTAGATAAAGGAGAAATAGCCGATGGAGTTGAAAACCAGCGTGCGGCTCTTGAAGAAAGCCCACCAAGGCAAGGCGGCGCTTGCGCTTGCGGCGCCTTTGGGGGCTTCACCGCGTCCGGCCTGAATCTGGGCGAGTTCTGCCGCATTCACCTTCGGGTGATCCTCGGGCCGGTTGGTGTACACGCACGAGAACAGGGCGATCAGCACCAGGCCCAGGACGCCGAGCACCACATACATGGCGCGCCAGCTGTCGGTGAGCAGCAGCAGGCCGACCGCTACCGGCGCGGTAAGCAGCGCGCCCAGCGGCGTGCTCAGCAGGCCGATGGAGACCGCGAAGCCGCGCTCGGCCGGCGATGCCCAGGCGGACATGGTCTTGTTGATGATCGAGTAGGCAGGCCCCTCCGAGAAGCCGAAGAGGATGCGCACCATGGCAAATCCGCTCAGGGCCGAGCCGCCGAACACCGCGAGGCCGATGTCGCCCGCCCAGACCATGCAGATCGCGAACAGTGACCAGGCCACGCCTGCGATCACCCAGACCCGCTTCGCGCCGAGGCGGTCTGCCAGCGCACCGCCGATCAGCGCGCCAAACATATAGCCGTAGCCGAAGTAGCCCAGCACGGCGCCCCAGCCGGCGCGGTCGAAGCCATACTCCTCGATGATCTGCCCGGCCGAATAGGCGATGGCGCCGCGGTCGATGTAGTTGACCAGCGCAATCACGACGATCAGCAAGAAGATGGTGAAGCGATACCGGGTGGGCGGCGGGTGTTGGTGCATCGTGCGTCTCCGTAACGGGTTGGGAGGTGGCTCAGGAGCCTCAGGTTGTCTTGCGGATTGTATAGTATATATAATGCACAATGCATACCTTAACGCTACGGGAAAACCATATGTCTCGCCCATCAGTTGCCATCGCCTCGCTAGGGGGCACCATCAGCATGACGCCGTCGGATGCCGCCGGCGGGGTTGTCCCCAAGCTGGACGCCGCCCAGCTGGTCGCGGCCGTGCCGGGGCTGGGAGAACTGGCCGATATCTCCGCCGAGCCGCTCTTCCAGTTGCCGAGCGCTTCGTTGGGCCCCGAACAGTTGCTGGCCTGCCTGGCATGGGCCGAGGGCAAGGTTGCCGGCGGGGCGCGCGGCGTCGTCCTGACCCAGGGCACGGACACGATCGAGGAGACCGCCTTTTTCCTCGATCTGTATTGGCGCCACCCCGAGCCCTTGATCATTACCGGCGCGATGCGCACGCCGCTGGCCGCGGGAGCGGATGGCCCCGCCAACCTGCTGGCCGCCGTGCAGGTCGCCATGGACGACCAGAGCCGCGGGCGCGGCGTGCTGGTTGTCATGAACGACACCATTCACAGGGCGCGCTGGGTCTGCAAGTCGGATTCCCTGTCGGTCCAGACCTTCGTCTCGCCTGACGGCGGGCCTGCGGGGAGGGTGGTCGAGGGGCAGCCGGAATACTTTCATCCGCCGGTCGACAGGCCGCTGGCAAGCCCGCCCACGCGGCGTTTTCCAAAGGTGGCGGTGGTGCCGGCGCTCCTGGGCGACGATGGCGATCTGGCCGTGGCCGCGCTTGATCTCGGCTACGAGGCAATCGTGGTCGCGGCGTTCGGCGCCGGGCACGTCTCCTTCGGCTTCGCCGAGCATGTCGAGCGCCTGTCCAAGGTCGTGCCGGTGGTGATCGCTAGCCGCACCGGGGCTGGGGCAACGGCCTCCCGAACCTATGGTTTCGCCGGCTCCGAAGTCGATCTGGCACGGCGCGGCGCCTTGCTTTCGAAGTGGCTCCATCCGTTGAAGGCGCGGCTATTGCTAGGTGCGTTGCTGGCCGCCGGCACGCCGCGCGAGCAGATCCCGGAGGCGTTTGCGAAGTGGGGTACACTGCCACGCCATTCGCCTATCCAACAACAGCCCGTTCCTTGAAGACTTCGCCGAATCCCCCGTCCAGAGTGCAAGCCGCGCCTTCGCGCCGGCTGACTGCCTACCAGTATGCGGTGCAGACCTTGCGCGCCGACATCCTGCAAGGCCGCATGACCGCGGGCGAGCGCTTGCGCCAGGATGACCTCGCCAAGCGGCTGGAGATGAGCACTACGCCCGTTCGGGAAGCATTGCGCACGCTGATCTCCGAAGGGCTGGTGTTCTTCGACGCGCATCGCGGCGCGGTCGTGCGCGGCCTGACGCTGGATGATGTGCAGGAAATCTACCGGCTGCGCAAGGTGCTGGAGCCGATGATGGTCGAAGAGGCGATCCGGGGCATCACCCCGGAAGATATCGCCCGGGCCGAGGCGTTCCATGCGGAGATGCTGCAGGCGCAGGATGTCACGCGCTGGACCGAACTGAACCTGGAGTTCCACGCGGCACTCTGGGCATCCCAGGAACACAGCAGGCTGGCCCACCTGGTCAAGACGCTGCGCGATTCGGCTGCGCCGTATATCTCGCTGTCGCTCTACATGAGCCCGGAACATATCGCGCAGAGCAATGCCGAGCATGCCGAAATCCTGTCCCAGTACAGGCAGCGCGATGCCGAGACCGCCAAGCGCCAGACCATCCATCACCTGGATGACACGCTGAAGATCATCGTGCGGGCGATCGATAGTTCCGATGCGGTGGACAACGGCGGGGCATAGCGCAGGCGCACCGGCGGGCGTTCGCTGCGAGCCCGCCGGGTGGTGGCAGGCAGGTGGCAGGCAAAAAAATAGCCCACCTGATGGCGGGCTATATTTTTTTCCTGGATACGCGGCATTCGAGCAGTATCCAGGCAATGCTGGCGGAGTGGACGGGACTCGAACCCGCGACCCCCGGCGTGACAGGCCGGTATTCTAACCAACTGAACTACCACTCCGCAGTGGCTGTGGAATCCGCTTGCTGCGGTTTCCGACGCTCGTGTTGAGGCTGCGCTTGGTGGCGTTGCTCTCGAAACTGGCGTCCCCAAGGGGATTCGAACCCCTGTACTCACCGTGAAAGGGTGATGTCCTAGGCCTCTAGACGATGGGGACTTAGACTTGCTCGCAACGTCATGTACATTTCGTGTCGCGAGGGGCGCGATTATAGCGCCCTTTTTTCGCGGTGGGAAGCCCCGGCTTTTCTTCCGCGCAAATCGTCAAACAGCGCGCCCGTTGCGTAGCCGTATTTGCCAAGACAGGCAGCCAGGCCGTTGCCACGATGCAAGCCATGCGGGGCCCCTGTGTCCGGGCTACCTTGCCGCGCTCGCATGCGCCCTCATCTGGTCGGGCTACTCGGTTGCCAACCGGCGCTATGGCGAGGTGCCGAGCACCACGATGCTCAGCGTGTGCGGGGCCGTGGCCCTGTGCGGCGCTTTGTGCCATCTTGCGCTGGAATCCACCGTGATGCCGAGCGCCGGCGAGTGGCTCGCGGTGCTGCTGCTAGGCGCGGGGCCTACCGGTGTGGCCTTCGCGGCCTGGGACCAGGCACCAAGCGTGGTCGCCTGGCGCTGCTGGGCGTGCTGTCGTATGCCACGCCGCTGATGGCTACGCTGCTGCTGCTGGTGTGGTTCGGGTTTGCCACGCTGACGTGGACCCTGGCAGGCGCGGCCGCGCTCATCATCGGTGGCGCGGCGCTCGCGCTGACGGGCCGGCGGACGTCCCCGCGCCTTCAATCGGCCTGAGCCGCATGAGCGTCATTAGCGCCGTCGCCGTCAGTAGCCGTGCGGCCGCCGCTCGCGCATCGGGCCGTCGGCGTCGATGCTGCCCGCCGCGTCAAGCGGGCCGTCGACGTTGACCGGCCCGTTGACCAGGACGTTGCCTTGCACAAACAGCGGCCCGTGGACGGTAAGCGGGCCGTGAAACACCTTTTGCCGCCCTGCGCCAGGTGGCTGGCCATAAACCGGTGGGCGATTGGCAAACCAGGCCGCGGTCAGCGGGCCGTGCGCGAGGACGCTGCCGTCCACGGTCAGCGTGCCATGGACGGTGAGGGGGCCTTCCACTACCAGCGAGCCGCCAATGGTGAGCGGCCCGGATTCCACCGGCTGGCCATGCGCCGCCGCCGCGGCTAGCCACAGGGTTGCCGCCAGGATGCCGCGGGCCTGCCGCGCAATTTGCGATCTCATGACCCCTCCCAGGGTGCGCGGCCCAGATGCCGCAAGCTGCTTCCAACTTAGTGCGCGCGGCGGATACGTGCAAGCCGCGCTCCGAGCACTGTTCTTTTGCGCTGCGATCTGCCACCATTGCGCCCCTGCATTTCACGGCTCCCGATGAGCGTCCCCACGCAATGGCTTCCAGCAAAGCTCACCATGCCACCGGATGGGCGGCAGGCCTGATCGCCGCCGCGGTGGTCGCCCAGGCCGGTGCCGGCGGCCCGTATCACCTGGCCCCTGTGCTTGCCTTTTTTGCTGGCGTAGCCGGCGGCGGCGCACCGGACTGGCTGGAGGTCGCCTGGTGGTCCAGATCCCGCCGGCTGTGGATCACGCACCGCACCTGGACGCACTGGGGCATCGCCTGGCTGGCGCTGCTGGTGATTGCGCACCGCTCCCTGGGCACGCACGCGCTAGCCGCACCAGCGTTCGGGTTTGCCTGTGGCGGGCTGATGCACTTGCTGGCCGATTGGCCCAACCCACTCGGCGTGCCCTGGATTCTTGGGCGGCACTCGCTGAACTGGTGGAAGAGCGGCCGCTGCGACCTGCTGGTGGTCGCGGCCTCGTGGATGGGCGCACTGGCGTTGTCGCGCCACGTGTGGTTCCACGGTACGCACGGGCTGGACCTGTTCCAGTACGTGCGGTCCTGGCACCTGCGGGTCTGAATGTCTGGTCGCCCGAGCGGCCGCACAAAAAAAGAGGCGGCCACAAGGGGCCGCCGATCGGGAATGTCGAGGGAGGCAATTCCCTCACAGAAGGCTAACGGCGCCCAAAAGTGCGACATGAACCCCACCGACGTGGGGTGATGATTCGGGCCTATTGGAAAGTTGCCGCCGGCCGGCTTCATGCCTCCAGGCAGGTCGTTGCCGTGCCGGGCCGGCTCGCGCCCGCGTCATGCCGGTTTTGCCGCCTGCGCACTGCCGCCACCAGTTCGTCGTGCGCGGCGTCGAGCCATGCCGTGCGATGGCGCACGGGATCGCGCACGGAGAGTGCGTCGGCGCTGACCTCCCGCAGGAAGTACTTAACCATGCTGCCCGCGCGGGCGGGCACGGGCATCATGCCCAGCAGTTGCCGGCGCTGCAGCAGGCCGAGGTCGGCTGCATGGCCCAGCGCGGACCACGCGGTGCGCCCCAGCGCCAGGAAGAGCGCCTGGTCATCCATCTGCCTGAGCGCGCCGAGAAACAGGTTCTCGAACACCCTGCGCAGCATCGGCACCGCCATCAGTTCTTCCAGGTCGCCGTCGAAGGCCAGGCCGCGCCGCGTGGTGGCATAGGGCAGCAAGGCCAGCGGCTGCAGGCGCTCGAAGCCCTCGTCCCAGAGCGCCGCGGCGCCGGGCAGGCCGATCAGCTGCGCGATGCCGAAATGATCCAGCATGCGGATCAGGTTGGGCCGCACGAGCGGCCCGCCGAGCTCCACGCGCCGCTTGTTCTCGCGCTGGATGGTGCGCCCGGGCGCGTGCCGCTGCATCAGGCTCTCGGTCAGCTCCGCCGCAAGCTGTACGTGGGTGTGCCCGGGCGTGGTGCTCACCAATACCAGCCGCGCGTGCTCATGGCTGTGCTCGAACGGCACGTAGCACATCGCGTAGATGCCATCGCGATCCACCAGCACCGGTTTGTCGATCACGGCCGTTGCCGCTCCGCGCCGGATGCGCGTGCAGTACTCTTCCAGGTAATTCGCCAAGTTGTCCCCGCCTCACCACGATTTCTCTCTGGTACAGCTGCCCTGTAGCCGGGCTTACCTTTGCTAGCATGGTAAGCCGCGGCCGGGCAGCAGGCAAAGCGGGCGGTGCTGTTTCCTGCCTGTGGCAATACAGGGTGTGTGGGCCAGCGAACCAATCGCACTGGTACACCATCCCAATGAAGGATGGACGCAACCGGGTTACCTGGGCATTGATGGGCCGTCAGATCTCCATCAGGTCGCGCACGGCCACCTCAAACGCGCTTACCAGCTTGCGCGGGCCGGCGTGGGGATCAGTGCGCGGCATCGTGCTGGCCAACGACAGGCCGCATCGCGGTGCGTGGCCGTGCCGAGGCGATCAGCAGCGCGGCAGTGGCGACAAATGCGGGCAGCGAGAGCAGGCCGAAGATCTTGCCAAAGCTCCATCCCAAGCCCAGGATCTGCGCGCCCAGCAGCGCGCCGACGATGCCGCCAAAGCGGCCGATGCCCAGCATCCAGGCCACGCCAGTGGCTCGGCATTGCGTGGGATAGAAGCCGGCGGCAAGCGTCGGCATGGAGGATTGCGCGCCGTTCATGCAAGTGCCGGCGGCAAACACCAGCACGCCGAGCACGAACACATCCCCGGCGCCGTGGCCCACTGCATAGACCAGCGCGCCTGTCAGCGCATACGTGCCGGCCACGATGCGCCACGGATGGCCGCGGTCCATCAGCCAGCCCACGGTCAGCGTACCGATGCCGCCGCCCAGCGGGAACAGCGCGGTGATGAGCGCGGCCTTCTCGATCGGGTAGCCCGCGTCGGCAAACAGCGTCGGCAGCCAGCTCGTCAGCAGGTAGAAGATCAGCAGCCCCATGAAATACGTGGTCCACAGCAACAAGGTGCCGGCGCGCAATTGCGGCATCAGGATGGCGCGCAGCGAGGAAGCACCGGCGGGCGTGGCGTCGGTGGGCACGGTCTCCTGCACATGAAAGCGCTCGTCGCCGCGCAGCACGCCCGGATGGACCTTGGACAGCGCGGCGGCGATGCGCGCGGCCGGGGCCTTGCGCGCCACCAGGAAGCGCACGGATTCCGGCAGGAAGAAGATCAGCAGCACGGCCAGCAGCAACGGCGCGACGCCGCCCACCAGCAACACCGAATGCCAGCCAAATTGCGGAATCAGCCAGGCCGCGGCAAAGCCCCCGGCCGAGGAGCCCAGCGTAAAGCCGCAGAACATGGCGTTGACCGCCAGCGAGCGGCGCCGCGTGGGCGCGTACTCCGACATCAGCGTGACCGCGTTCGGCATGGCCGCGCCGAGGCCAAGGCCGGTGAGGAAGCGCAGGACCGTGAGCGCTTCGAGCGAGGTCGAGAAGGCCGAGGCCACGCTCCAGCCACCGAAGCACAGCACCGAGCCCACCAGCACGCCCTTGCGGCCAAAGCGGTCGGCCAGCGGCCCCGCCACCAGCGCGCCCGCGGCCAGGCCAAACAAGGCGGCACTCATCACCGGCCCGAGATGGGCGCGGCTGACGCCCCATTCCTTGGCCAGCATCGGCGCGATAAAGCCGATCGCCGCGGTGTCGAAGCCATCGGCCGCGACTATCAGGAAGCACAGGATCAGGATGATCCACTGGAAACGCGAGAACGGCTGGCTGTCGATGAACTGCTGGACGTCGATGCTGGCACCGGGATTGCGTGCGTGGCCGTGGGCTGCGGCCGGCTGGCCGCTGGTTGGGGGCGTCATGGTGCGGGTCTCCTGCTATGCCGCTCGTTGGCGGCGAATTCTCTGGTGTTCCTGATTTCGTCGGCTTGCCGCGTGGCTTCAGTAAGGCAGGCCGACGTAGTTTTCCGCCAGCGACATCTGGGCCGCGCGCGAGCCCATGAGGTAATCCAGCTCGGCCTGCTGGATGCGCAGCGCGAAGTCATCGGCATCGGGGAAGCGATGCAAGAGCGATGTCATCCACCACGAGAAGCGCTCCGCCTTCCAGACCCGGCGCAGGCATTTCTGCGAGTACGCGTCCAGCTCGCTGGCATCGTCGTGCAGGTAGCGCGCAATCAGGCCGTCGGCCAGGTAAAGCACATCGCTGGCGGCCAGGTTCAGGCCTTTGGCGCCGGTGGGCGGCACGATATGCGCGGCGTCGCCGGCCAGGAACAAGTTGCCAAAGCGCATCGGCTCGCACACAAAGCTGCGTAGCGGCGCAATGCTTTTTTCGATGCTCGCGCCGGTCACCAGCGCCTCGGCGGCGCTGGCGTCGAGCCGGCTGCGCAGTTCGTCCCAGAAGCGTTGATCGGACCAGTCCTCGACCCGTTCGTCGGCGCTCACCTGCACGTAATAGCGGCTGCGCGTGAGCGAGCGCATGCTGCACAGCGCGAAGCCGCGCTCGTGGCTGGCGTAGATGAGTTCATCCGCCACCGGCGGCGTGTCGGCGAGCACGCCGAGCCAGCCGAAGGGATAGACGCGCTCGAAGATGCGCTTGGATGGCTCGGGCACGCTGCGCCGCGTGATGCCATGAAAGCCGTCGCAGCCTGCAATGAAGTCGCAACGCAATGCATGCTGCTGGCCGCCCTTGCGATATCGCACCACGGGCGTGGCCGTGTCGAAATCGTGCACGCTGACGTCTTGCGCGTCATAGATGGTGACGGCATTGCCGGCTTCGCGGGCGGCCATCAGGTCGCGCGTGACTTCGGTCTGGCCGTAGACCGTGACCGAGCGGCCAATCAGCGCGTTGAAGTCGATGTGGTGGCGCTTGCCGCCATAGGACAGTTCGATGCCATGGTGAACCAGGCCGTCGTCGTGCAGGCGCTGCGCCACGCCAGCGCGCTCCAGCGCATCGGCGGTCACGCTTTCAAGGATGCCGGCGCGGATACGGCCGAGGATGTAGTCGGGGCTGCGTTGCTCGACGATGACCGCATCGATGCCGGCCTTGGCGAGCAGTTGCCCGAGCAGCAAGCCGGCGGGGCCTGCGCCGATGATGGCGACTTGTGTGCGCATCGCGTGTCTCCTGGTGCGGGATAGGGATTGTTATTGAACGTAACAATAGCGGCGCCAGGGACGGGAGGGAATAGACGGAACGAACCATCAACAGGACAAAACGAACATCTGCATTTGGTAGTGAATGTGCTGGAGTATCCTGTCTGTGCTGGGGGAAACCCTGGTTTTTGATTGAATTTAGCCAGGATTGTCAGATCTGCCGGCGTGCTTGGCGGCGCGTTCTGGCGCACCATCCACGCGTGCCGGCCTTCACATTCCGTACGTGCGAATGCGCTTCAGCGGCCTGAGCGCTGTTCCTTGCGACAAGCCTTGCAGATATGTTCAAGGCCATCCTGGCGGCGTGTATCGCGCGCGAAGAATTCGCCGTCAGCCGGCCAGTGCTCTGCGCAATGGCGGCACAGCTTGAGCAGGCCGATATCCGACATCAGGACGTCGCCGGAGGCAACGTTAGCCCGCGCGGCGCGAGCGCGGCGCACGGGGCTCGTGCGGGGTGTGGACGTGTCTTGCATGGCGCCTGCGGTGAGGGCGCCGTGGCTCTCGCGCGGCAGGACGGCGTGATCGTACATGGTCTCTCCTTGCCTTGGATATTGGCCGGTGATGGTTGGGGTGCGCAGCGGATCCGGCTGCGCCGCTGAAATACCCCGTTACGAAATGGCGCGTGGTTGATGGTCCGATGGCCTGGGTAATCGATGGCCGAGCGGTGCGATGCCCGCTCGTGCGCTGGTGCGGCTTACCGGGACAACACGGCTGAGCAGGCCATCAGCAGCCATCCGATGGCGGCACATCCGCCCAGCCAGCCGAGCAGCACCAACACAATGGTGGACCACTTCATCGGGGCCGCCGCGCAGGCGCGGCAGGAAGTGATGCTGCGTGAGAAAGGGAGCGGCTCATGCGTACTTTCCTTGGAGTGGCAAGACGGGCTTGCTCAAGGGGGCAGCTTAGCGACCCTGTGACGCCAATGTATGTCCGGGTTGTAAGGAAATGTGCACGAGAAAATGTGCCGCGGCCCGGGCATTGCCCACGGCGGCCGTCCCGCTGGCTCGCGTTGCCCCAACGATGCCTGACGATTCTCGGAAATTTCGCGGCGTAGTGCAGAAATTTCCCACAGCATATTCAGCAGCGTCTGAGCCAGAATCCGAAGCTAACTTAAAGAGGCGCACATGGACCCGGTCGATGGGGAAAAACTGCTATCCGTCGTGGCTGTCGATGACCATCCATTCATTCTGGAATCGATCCGTGCCAACTTGCACCGGCATGGCCGCTTTGAGCTGGTTGCCGTCGCCGTCGACGGAGTCGAAGGCTTGCGCGTGCTACGGCAACTGCGTCCCGCGCTCGCCGTGGTCGATATCAACCTGCCGGGACTGGATGGGCTGGAAGTGGTACGGCGCGTGCGTGCCGTCGAGCAGCCGACGCGGATCGTGGTGCTGTCGGGCGGAGACCCCGAGCGCGATGCGCCACTGGCGCGCTGGGCCGGCGCGAGCGCCTATGTGAGCAAGTCGCATCCGTTCCACCTGCTGGCGGCAGCACTCGATATGGTGCACCAGGGCTACATCGCCTTTCCCGATGCCGTCGGCAACACCAGCCCCGATGACGAAGCCGGCAGGCGCAAGGCCAAGCAGCTCACGCCGCGCGAGTCGCGTGTGTTCCAGTTGCTCTCGGAGGGGTACGACAACCTGGAGATCGCAACGCGGCTGGGCATCTCGCCGAAAACCGTAGCCACCTTCAAGCACCGGGTTTCCAAAAAGCTGGAGCAGCTCGATGACGTCAGGCGCCTGCCGCCACCCGGTTGATCCGGCGGGGCGGCAGGCAAAACGGGCGCGCATGCCTTGCCGGCATGCGCGCCCTTGCTTCGTGGATGACCAGCGCCACTGACGCCGGCTTGCCATCAGCGCAATACTGGCTTACCGCGGGACAGCCGCGATCAGAACACGTGCCGGATGCCGGCCACTGCGCCGAACTGGCTCTTGTTGCCGGGGTTGCCGTCGGACGTGGTGTTGGTGAGCGCGATGCCGGTCAGCCGGCCTTTGTTATTGCCGTTCAGGCCTAGCTCGGAATCGCCGCGATTGCGGGCATAGGCCAGGTTCAGGTAGACATCGGTGCGCTTGGACAGGGAGTAGTCGCTCGACAACACGAACAGCCACGGATCGGCCGAGACACGACGGGCATCCTGATAGTAGGCGGCGCCGGTGAGCTTCAGGGCCGGGGACATGTTGTAAGCCATGCCGGCCCAGAGCAGGTTGGAACTGACCTTGGCCATGGTGGTGGTGACTTGGTTCTGGGAGTTCCTCACCGTCCAGTCGCCGCCGCGAGCGTAACGATAGCCGAGGAACGCCTTGGCCGGGCCGAAGCTGTAGCCGCCGGCGATCGAGGCGCTGCGTGCGTTGAGTTCGCCGGTGTTGCGCTGCTCGTACATCGCGCCGATATCGAACGGGCCGCTGGCATAGGCCAGGCTGGCGCCGTACTCGCGGCCCTTGCTGCCCTGGCCCGCGATTTCCTGGCCGTCGTAGGCAAAGCTGTACATGGCGGATGCAGTGAGGCCGTTGAAATTGCCCACGTACTTGACCGCGTTGTTGGCGCGGCTGATGAAGCCGGCGTCGATCGCGCTGATGGAGTAACGCGGCGAGATGGACATCGGGTCATAGCGTAGGCCGAAGTCATACATCGGCGTGCTCTGGCGGCCCAGGGTCAGGGTGCCAAACTGGCCTTGCAGGCCGACCGTGGCGATCCGGTTGAACAAGCCATCCGGGCTACCGGCGCCGGTGTCGACGGAGAAGCCGCTTTCCAGCTGGAACAGCGCCTTCAATCCGCCGCCCAGATCTTCCACGCCGCGCAGGCCCCAGCGCGAGCCGGACATGTTGCCCGACTGCATGGCCACCCGGCTATTGCTGTTATTCGGCTTGGTGGCGCCATTGGCCTTGGAGAGGTATTCGATGCCGACGTCTGCCACGCCATACAGGGTCACGCTCGATTGTGCCTGGGCGCTGGCGGCGAACAGTGCTGCGGCTGCCGCTGCGAATAGCTTGATTTTCATGGATTTTCCTTGAAGGGTTAAGCGGGGAACGTCCAGCGTTCGGCAGGAATTATGTGAGGCGAAGCGGGAGGGAAAGAAGCGAGTATCTGATCGGTGTTGTTAATAAGAAACGTCTCTTTGACTATTTATTTTTCCTTTTAAATCAATTGCTTGCTGTATGTTTATGCGGACGTAAATTGAAATAAGTAAAATGTAAATCGATTTTTGGTTATCGTAATCTTGATTTTGTAATTTTTTTGATTTTTTTAGTGCGTATATAAAGAGACTCAACATTAGACATGCGAATGGCTGCCTCACCGGCTGCGACGGTGGTCGTCAACGAGGCGATTTGGCAATGGAA
>NZ_JBIUHC010000203.1:0-15942 GCF_044627735.1 Cupriavidus sp. CuC1
GCCGCAAGGCCGCAGCCCGGCTCCGGCCGCGGCTGACGGGCAAGGCCAGCGCCGCGCGCCGCAGGGCAGCGGCCGTCCGGCTTCGGCCGGGCAAGGCAGCCCACGTAATGGCCAGGCCAACGGCAATCGCACCGCCGGCAACGGCAACGCCAATGGCAACCGCACTGGCGAGGCCAATGGCAACCGCGCCGCGGGCAACGGCAACCGCGACCGCAATGGCGATGTCAACGGCAACCGCGCCGGTGCCAACGTTAATAACACCCACGCCGCACAGCCGCGCACCGGACAGGATCCCGCGGCACGCGGTCGCCGCCCGGCGCCGCAAGCCGCGCTGCTTGGCGGCCAGCGTGCCAAGCCTACGCGCTAACTCCCCAACGTTCCCCAACGGCGGCCACGCGCAATGTCCAGTTCAGGGTTTGACCTCCAGGTGCCTGGCGACGGCGGCACGCCCGCCGATGACGGTGGCGTGCCCTACGCCAGCCTCACGCCGGACTTGATGCTGGATGCGATGGAGGCCGCCGGTTTCGAGCCGGACGGCCGCCTGCTGGCGCTCAATAGTTATGAGAACCGGGTCTGGCAGGTGGGGATCGAAGGCAGCGCGCCGGTGGTGGTCAAGTTCTACCGCCCCGGCCGCTGGAGCGACGCCGCCATCCTGGAAGAACATGCCTTCGTGCAGCAACTGGCCGATGCCGAGATTCCGGCGGTGCCGGCCATCGCGCGCGACGGTGCCACACTGCTGGCGCACGCCGGTTTTCGCTTCTCGGTGTTTCCCCGCTGCGGGGGACGCGAGCCGGAGCTGGATCGTGCCGACACGCTGACCTGGCTTGGCCGTTTCATCGGCCGCATCCATGCGGTCGGCGCCACGCGTCCTTACCAGGCGCGCCCCACCATCGACGTGGACACCTTCGGGGTGGCCCCGCGCGACTGGCTGCTGGCGCAAGACTGCATTCCCCTGGAACTGCGCCCGGCCTGGCAGGCGGTTGCCGATCTCGCCGTGGATGGCGCTCGCCGCTGCTTCGAGCGCGCGGGCGACGTGGCGCAGTTGCGGCTGCATGGCGATTGCCATCGCGGCAATGTGTTGTGGATCGAGGAGTCCCAGGCTGGCACGCGCCCGCCCGGGCCGCACTTTGTCGACTTCGACGATAGCCGCATGGGACCGGCCGTGCAGGATCTGTGGATGCTGCTGGAGGGCGACCGCGCCGCCATGCAGGGCCAGATGGCCGACATCCTGGCCGGCTATGACGATTTCGCGGAATTCCAACCGCGTGAGCTTTACCTGATCGAGGCGCTGCGCACGCTGCGTCTGCTGCATTACAGCGCCTGGCTGGCCAGCCGCTGGCGCGATCCGGCCTTCCCGGCGGCGTTCCCGTGGTTTGGCACTGCCCGCTACTGGCAGGACCGCATCCTCGAATTGCGCGAGCAGGTCGCGCTGATGGACGAGCCACCGCTCTGGCCGGTCTGACCCGGCACCGGCCAGCCCAGGCCGGCTGCCTTACTTCTTGCCCGGGGCCTTGACCAGGACTACCGGGCACGGCGCGTGCGCCAGCACCCGTCCCGCCACCGAACCAATCACCGCATCGAAGAACGCGCCGCGGCCGTGCGTGCCCATGACGATGCCTTGCGCGCCCACGCTGGTGGCGTAGGCGACGATGCGTTCCGGCGCGAAGCCGTGCAAGGCATGCTGCTCTACGGCGATGCCGGCGGTGGCGAGTATGTCGGCCACGGACTTCATGGCCTTGCCACTTTCTTCCTGATGCCAGGCGTCGATGGTTTCCTTGTTGACGAAGGCGCGGACCTGCCCGGTTACCTCGGGCGTCACGTGGACTACATGCACGGTGAAGCCGCGTTGCAGCAATTTGCCTTCGGCGATGAAGCGGGCAGCTTCGTCGGAAAACGGCGAACCGTCGGTGGCGAGCACGATATTGGTCATGGCTGCTATCTCCTGTAATGGCTGTAATCGTTGCGGCATGGCGGCCTCCGCCGGGGTGGCTCGGGGGCGGTCACTACGATCATCATGGCACCCCGCGGGCAATCTTGCCTGGATCCAGATCAAATGGCGTGCAATAGGCGGCACCTTCCCGTGGGGATTTCGTCGCGCGTTTTGACAGTTTCTTTGCACCGCGTCCAAGGCATCTAAGCGCCTTTTTGACGCGCCGGAACCTACCCTGCAGATAGGAAAACTCTGTCGGATGTTCCGGCTTGCCGCCATGTGGATCTACTACCGGCTGGCGATCGGCGCGCTGGCCATGCTCGCGCTGATCCTGCTTTTTGCCATGGAATTCGGGCTGGCCAGTGCCATTTCGCGGCGCGAAGAGGGCTTTTCGCAGTCGCCCGACGAGCAGGGGCCCTGAGGGCGCCTGCGCAAAGCCACGCACAATGAAGGCGCGCCGCCAGGGGCGCCGTGCGTGGACAAGTTGCATGGAGCGGTTCAGACTGCCGGTGCGGGCCGCGCGGCTGTCTTGCGGCCCGCCCCCCGTATCCGTCGCCATGCACTTTCCTATCCAACAAGAAACATGAGACTACGTTCCCGTGCCCGCGCGCCTGGCAGCGCGCCGCATTCCGCGCCCCTGCATACCGATTCCCGCACCCACCGAACCCCCTTGCGCACCGCGGTCTGCATGACCGTGTGCACCGCCCTCGGCGCCGTGCTGCTGGCCGCGGGCGCGCATGCCGCCACGCTCGACAGCACGCAGCTGCAGCAGCAGGCCGACCAGGCCGCCGCGCGCAGCTTCCGTGAATGGGTCGAGTTGCTGGCGCTGCCCAACGACGCCACCGTGCCCGCCGATATCCGGAAAAACGCCGACTGGCTGGTCAAGGACTTCGCCCGGCGCGGCTTCCAGGCGCGCGAGCTGCCCAACAACGGCAAGCCCATGGTCTACGCTGAATATCCCGCCAGCGCGCAGCCAGGCGCCGGCCCGCGCAAGACCGTGTTGTTCTACATGCATTTCGACGGCCAGTCGGTGACGCCGTCGCAGTGGGCGCAGCCCAGCCCGTGGGAGGCTACGCTCAAGGCGCGTAGCGCCGATGGCAAGTGGGAAACACTGCCGCTGGAGAAACTCTATGGCGGCCAGGTCGATCCCGAGTGGCGCGTGTTCGGCCGTTCCTCGTCCGACGACAAGGGTCCCATCGTGATGTTCCTCGCGGCCATGGATGCGCTCAAGGCTGCCGGAGCGGACCCCGCGGTCAATATCAAGGTGCTGCTGGACTCCGAGGAGGAGAAGGGCTCGCCCTCGCTGGGCAAGGTGATCGCAGACAACCTGGCGCTACTGCGTAATGACGGCATGGTGATCTTCGATGGCCCGATGCACCAGAGCAACCAGCCCACGCTGATCTTCGGCAATCGTGGCGTGTTGCTGGTGCAGCTCAAGGTGTTCGGCGCCAGCCAGGGCCTGCACAGCGGCCACTACGGCAACTATGCCGCCAACCCCGCGCAGCGGCTGGCGAGCCTGCTCGCCACCATGAAGGACGATGAGGGCCGCGTCACCATTCCCGGCTACTACAAGCCGGTGAAGATGGACGAACGCGCGCGCCGCATCATGGCCGCCGTGCCCGATGACGAAGCCGCGCTGCGCCGCCGCCTGGGCATCGCGCGCGCCGAGCGGGTTGGCGCCAACTACCAGGAGGCCATGCAGTACCCCACGCTGAACGTGCGCGGCATGGCCGCCGGCGATGTGGGCGAGAAGGCCCGCACCATCATTCCGGAAGTGGCGGTGGCCGATATCGATATCCGCACCGTGCCGGAGACCAGCCCCGAATCCCTGTTCGCGCTCGTCAGGCAGCACGTGGAAAAGCAGGGCTACCACCTGGTCAAGGGCGAGCCCACGGATGACGATCGCGCGCGCTATCCCAAGCTGGCCTCGGTCACCGCGGGCGAAGTCTCGGCCTCTAGTTCCGCCGCACGCACGGACCTGTCGGCGCCCATCAGCCAGTGGCTCACGCAGGCCATGCAGCAGTCCTACGGCAAGGCGCCGGTGCAGATCCGCATGATGGGCGGCACCGTGCCGACCGGCGCGGCGGTGCAGGCGCTGCAGGCGCCGTTCGTGATCGTGCCGCTGGTCAATGCGGACAATAACCAGCACAGCTACGACGAGAATATGCGGCTGGGCAACTACCGCGATGGCATTCGTACCGTGATGGGTATCCTGCAGACACCGTTCAAGTAAGACCCAACGCCACAGGCGCCGCGCATCCGCCGGAACGTGGCGGCGCCTGCCTGATTTCTCATCCAGTCACGGGAGATAACGAGATGACGCAAGCCAAGCAAGACCCCGCCGCCTACGCGCAAACGCCGGCCTTCGAAGCCGGCCGGCAGGTACGTTCGGAAGTCATGGGAGAGCAATACGTGCAGCGTGCGTTCGACGCCGCGCAACAGCAGGGCGATGTCGGCCTGCAGCAACTGGTGACGGAATTCGCCTGGGGCACCGTGTGGACGCGCGAGGGCCTGGATCGCAAGCAGCGCAGCCTGGCTACGGTATCGATGCTGATCGCGCTTAACCGGCCGCAGGAACTGACCGGGCATCTGCGCGGCGCCCTGGCCAATGGCGTGACGCCGCAGGAATTGCGTGAACTGGTAGTGCACAGCGCGGTGTACTGCGGCTTTCCGGCGGCGCTGGACGCCGGGCGCAAGCTGGCCGAAGTGCTGGAAGCTGCCAACGTCAAGGGCTGAGCGGGCGGTCGCAAGCGGGGAAAGGCTCGGGGAAGGTTCACGGCCGCTGCGGGCATCCGGAATCATGCCAGAATGCGGCGAGATAGGGGCGTTCCCCCGGGGTGGCATTCATGCCATCCCTAACGCTGCAGCGCCTGCGCGGCAAAAGTCACCAGCCATCCGCTGCCCAGGCAGGCGGCGATCCATCCGGAGAGGATCAGGGCGGTGTCTTTGATGGTCATGATGGGTTCCTGCTGTATGTGCTGTCTTGCTTGGTGCTCACACCGAGAAACCGAACGGATAGTCGTGCTTGACCGTGCGGGCGCCGTCGCTGAAAGCATCGACCTTGCGCGCGCCATCGGTATTGGCGTCGGCCGTGCGGTGCACGTAGCCGTAGTTGTCGCCGGCATGGGTGCCGCGGGCGTCCGCGGCAAAGGCGGAGTTCAGGGAGAGCAGGGCGGTGCCGGCGATGGCGGCAGCGAGGAACAGGCGGGCGGTGGTGATTCTCATGATCTATCTGCCTTGTTGAAATTGGGAGAAGGTGTTCCGTCTCCATGTGACAAAGGATAGATCTGGCGAGGGACCGATACGGGTCCTTGTATCGTATTCGATATTCAAATTTTTTGATTAAGCGTCCCGCGCAACCTCAGGCGCCTGCCGGAATGCCTGCCGCGCCGCAAAATCCTGCGCCGCCGCCAGCAGCCAGGTCCGCAGGCGCGACATGGCGTCGCTCATCGGCCGCGAGTCGGGCGCCACCAGGTAGTAGGCGCGCTGCGAGCGCATGGCCTGCGCCACCGGCATCACCAGCAGGCCCAGCGCCAAGTACTCCTCCACCAGGAAGCGCGGCACCAGGCCCACGCCGAGCTTTGCGCGGGCGGCGCTGATCACCATGCTGTGGTGGTCATAGCGCGTGCCGCGCATGGCGTTGACATCGGCCACGCCGGCCGCCTCCATCCAGTTCTTCCAGTCCAGCCGGCGCGTCGACAGATGCAGCAAGGGCGCCTGCGCGATCCGCTCGGCGGTGACCGGCCCCTCGCCGGCAAACAGTTCCGGATGGCAGATCGGCACCGATTCCTCATCGAACAGCGGGTCGGCGCGGCCACCCGGATAGTTGGCTTCGCCGTAGTGGATGGCGGCGTCGTATGGCGTGCCGTCGAACAGGAACACATCCGCCTGCGCGCTGAAGTTGACCACCACCTGGGGATGCTGCGCGTAGAAGGCGGGCAGGCGGGGAATCAGCCATTCCACTGCCAGCGTCGGCACGCAGGCCAGTTCCACGATGCCGCCCGCGCCCTCGTGCGCCATGATATCCAGCGTGTCGCGCTGCAGCTTTTGCAGGCTTTCCCGCACCTGATAGCCGTACAGCGAGCCGGCCGGCGTCAGGCTGACGCGCTGGTTGGCGCGGTGGAACAGCGCCACGCCGAGCTGGCTCTCCAGCGTGGCGATCTGGCGCGAGACGGCGCTCTCGCTCAGGCAGAGCTCCGCCGCCGCCCGGCGCAGGTTCTGGTGGCGGGCGGCGGCTTCGAAAGCGCGCAGGCTGCTGAGGCTGGGAATGCGGGAGGCGCTCATGGGGCGAGTAGCAGGGGGCGGTTGACTTAGGCATCGCGCTGGTGACTCAGCTTGATGCATGGAAGTCATCATCCTATGCGTAAATCTCGCTTGATGTAAAAAAGTTGATGACTAAAAATGCCGAACTCCCGGAATGTTACCTATATGCCTTCCGGCGTTCCCCGCCCCCCAAGAGACAAGAGACGGGACATCACAACCAATAAGGAAACGAGGAGACCGGCATGAATCGACTGCTTCGCATCATCGGCCATTGCGGCATTTCAATGGGTTTGCTGGCCATGACCGCGGCCACGGCCAGTGCGGACGACTTCCCCAACAAGCCGGTCCGCATCATCGTGCCGTACCCGGCCGGCGGCACCACCGACATGGTGGCGCGCATGATCGGCGACCAGCTCACCGTGATGTGGAAGCAGCCGGTGCTGGTGGACAACCGTCCCGGCGCCGGCGGCATCGTGGGCACCGGCGTGGCGGCCAAGTCGCCGGCGGATGGCTACACGCTGCTGATGGGCTCGGTCGGCGAGTTCGGCATCAATCCCACGCTGTACAAGAAGCTGCCCTATGACGCCGCCGCGGACTTCGTGCCCGTGTCGCTGGTGGCCAAGGTGCCCAACGTGGTAGTGATCTCGCCGGCGTTTGCCGAGCGCGCGCGCGTCACCACGCTGGCGGAGTTCATCGCCTACCTCAAGGCCAATCCCGCCAAGGTCAACATGGCCTCGGCCGGCAACGGCACCTCGACCCACCTGGCGGGTGAGCTGTTCCAGCGCATGACCGGCACGCAGATGAGCCACGTTGCCTACAAGGGCAGCAGCCCGGCGCTGGCTGACCTGATGGGCGGCAGTGTCGACGTGATGTTCGACAACCTGCCCGCATCGATCCAGTTCGTCCGTGCCGGCAAGCTCAAGGCCCTGGCGGTCACCTCCGCAGCCCGTTCGGCGGCGCTGCCCAATGTGCCCACCGTGGCAGCGGCCGGGCCGGTCGACGGCTTCGACGCCAGCCCGTGGTTCGGCCTGTTTGCGCCCAAGGGCCTGCCCGCCGCGATTGCGCAGAAGATCAGCCGCGACCTGGCACGCGCCACCAGCGATCCCGCCATCCAGGCCAAGCTGCGCGAGCAGGGCGCCGAGCTGGCGCCGAACTCGCCGGAAGCATTCGCCGAACTGGTCCGCAACGACCGCCGCAAGTGGGGCGAGATCGTCAAGCTCTCCGGCGCCACCGTCGACTGATCGACTGATCGACTGATCTCCCACCGAGCATCCCATGAGCACGCCAGTCCATCCGTACGCGTTCGCGCCGGCCATGCGGGAGCCGCAAGGCTCGCCCATTCGCGAGCTGTTCCCCTACATGAGCTTGCCGGACATGATCTCGTTCGCGGGTGGCTACCCGTCGCCGGCCAGCTTCGATGCCGCCGCGCTGCAGGATGCTGCGGGCAAGGTCATGGCCACCGATCCCGCGCAATGCCTGCAGTACGGGCCGACCGAGGGCATGCCCGCGATGCGCCAGGCGCTGTCCGCGCTGATGGCGGAGCGCGGCACGCCGTTGCCACCCGAGCGGATCGTGGTGACTTCGGGCTCGCAGCAAGGCTTCGACCTGCTGGTGCGGGCCTTCGTCGCGCCGGGCACGCCGGTGTGGGTGGAAACGCCCACCTATCCCGCCGCCGTGCAGGCGTTGCGGCTGGCCGGCGCCGCCGTGCGCGCCATCCCTTCGGACCAGGACGGGCTGTGCGTGCAGGCGCTTGCCACCATGCTGGCGGACTGCCCCGATGCCGAACGGCCGCGCCTGCTCTACCTGGTGCCCACCTTCGCCAACCCGAGCGGGCGCACGCTGGCGCTGGCGCGCCGCCGCGCCTTGCTAGCGCTCGCCGCGCAGCACCGCATCGTGGTGGTGGAAGACGACCCCTACGGCAGCCTGCGCTTTGACGGCGAGCCACTGCCCTCGCTGCTGTCGCTGGCTGCGCAGGATCCCGCGCTGACGCCTTGGGTGATCTACCTCGGCAGCTTCTCCAAAACCATGGCGCCCGGGCTGCGCCTGGGCTGGATGGCCGGGCCCGCCGAAATCCTGCGGCGCGCGGTGATCGCCAAGCAAGTCTGCGATCTGTGCACCTCGCCATGGCTGCAGCTCGCCATGGCAAGCTGCCTGGCGGACGGCCTGCTGCCCCGCCAGACCGCGCGCATCATTGACCTGTACCGCCACAAGCGCGACCTGATGGTGCGGGCTCTGACCGGTGCCTTCGGCGCCGGGCTGCGTAGTGAAATCCCGCAAGGCGGCATGTTCCTGTGGTGCGAGATCGATGGCGTGGCCGACGCGGCAAGCCTGCTGCCGCACGCCATCGCGGCACGCGTGATGTATGTGCCGGGCGCCAGCTTTGGCGTGGATGTCCAGCGCTCGGCCGCGCTGCGGCTATCCTTTGCCACCGCGTCCGATGCGCAGATCGTGGAAGGCGTGGCGCGCTTGCGGCGGGCGGTGGTGGCCAGCCAGGGCGGCGCGGCGCTGGCCGGCTGAGCCGCGGCTCGTTTCACGCGGGACGCGCTGTGGCCGTGGGCAGCGCTATGGGATACTGAAGCTTCCGTTCAGCTACCTTGCGCCACCCATGGCGCCGCCCCATGCCCGCCCTCTGGCCTCAAGACGCCTGGCCCCATTCCGGCTTCGACCCCGCCGCGCGCGACAGCGACGGCCGGCTGCTGGTCAGCGACCACCTGCTGCGGATGTGGTGGCACCGCCCCGAGGTGGCGCCGGTGGAAGCCTCGTGCGATGCAGAGCGAGCGCTGCATGCGGCGCTGATCGCCCAGCCGCGGCGGGTGGTGCCGGCCAGCGAACTCGCCGCCTTGCAAGATGCCGACGCCCGTGACAACTACGGCGTGGTGCTGGCCATGCGCGAGCGCCTGCTTGCCGCGCCGACCATCGAGGCAGCCTATCTGGATATCTTCAGGGAGGGCAATGTCAGCGTGCCGCCGGTCTTTATCGACCAGCTCGCGCACCTGATCGTGCATGGCATCCTCTATGGCAGTGACAACCCGGACCCGATGGAGTGGCGTGCCGCGGAGTTGTTCTCACGCGCGCAGAAGGTGTCGCTGCAGGAAGGCGGGGTGATGCTGGCAGATGCCGACACGGTCGAGCTGCACGCGTCGGGCAGTGTCTACGGCGAGCTAGGCCGCATGCTGGCCGAAGCGCAGATTCCGGCGCGCAAGGTGGAACTGGATGTGCTGGATCGCGATAACGCGCAGGCTTACTGGGGGCGCAACGAGCGCCACGACACGGTGATCCGCTTTGCCAGCGGCAGTGCGGCGCTGGGGGCGTTCAGCCGCGTGATCGCACGCTGGGTGCGGCATTTCTTCGGGGTGGAGGTGGCGGTGATGCCGCTGTCCGCGATCGAGGACCGGCAGTGGGCCTGGCATATCGGGCTGGACGCGCAGGCCACGCTGTTGCTCAATGACCTGTATCGCGGCGTGGAACTGGAGCCGGAGCGGCAGCGGCGCATCTTGTCGCTGTTCCGGCTGGATTTTGCCGATCCATCCGTGGTCAGGCCGGATGTGGCTGGCCGGCCCGTCTACCTGGCGGCGGCGATGAACGAGGCCGGGATCCTCAAGGTGAAGCCGCAGAATCTGCTGCTGAACCTGCCTCTGGCCTCGGTCTCGTAGAAGCTGGCCGTAGTAGCACCACGACCAGCAATAGCAACCACGTGCGCGCCATCAACGGCGCCATTCGCGGTCGTGGTCGCGCCCATGCTCGTGATCGTGATCGTGCCAATCACGCTCGCGCCGATCGCGTTCACGCCACCGCTGCTCGCGCCATTCGCGTTCGCGCCAGGCGCGCTCGCGCACACCGGGGCCGTAGTAGCCGGGGCCGTAGTAACCAGGGCCTGCCACTACCACGGGCTGGGGTTGCACATACACCGGGGCTGGCTCATAAACCGGCGCGGCCCGGTACACGGGGGCTGGCTGGTAGACCGGAGCCGGCGCGACAAACACCGGGCCGGGCAGGCCGATGCCGATGTCCACATCCACGCGCGCGAATGCGGCGCTGGAAGCAAGGCCTGCAACAGCAGCAATGGCGCAAAGGGTGGCAATTTTCCGCACGGGGGACTCCGGTTAGTAATTGGCTCCACTGTAAGCCGGCGCGCCGATGTCAGGTATTAGCGGGGTAATACAACTGTGTCTTCTTGTAACGTTTGATGCTTAATTTCCACAGCACCCTTGCTGTGTGGCATGGCTGGTGGCATCACGCGCTGCGCCACTGCAGCCGCCTTCCCAGCCACGGCGCCAGCGCCGACGTTGCCACTCCCAGCGCAATCAGCGCCAGCCCGGCCGACAGATCCGCCGAGATCCGCTCCTGGAACGCCACCGCCGAGACCACCAGCCCGATCAGCGGCACGCACAGCATGGCGATCGAGGTGGCGGCAGGCGGCAAGGCCTGCGTCATGTTCAGCACCACGATAAAGGTCAGCGCGGTGGCCAGCGGCCCGGTGTAGAACAGCAGCGGCCAGATTTCCGGCACCGAGAGGAAGTGGGGCGCGCCGTCGCGCAGCAGCGCCAGCACAACCAGCGGCACCGAGGCCACGGCGGTCTCCCACGGGATCATGTCCGCGCCCAGGCGCACCGTGCGGTTGGCGCGCAGCTGGATGATGCTGAGCGACCAGGCCAGCGACGCGCCGAGCAGCATCACCAGGCCCACGGCGGTATGCAGCTGCCAGTCCCGCACGGCCGGGGCGACCATCAGCGCGATGCCGGCATAGCTCAGGCCGGTGGCGATCCACTGCGGGCGCGACAGCCGTTCCTTGAGCACCAGCGACGACAGCGGAATCACCCATACCGAGGTGGCATAGGCGATCACCGAGGCCCGGCCCGGCGGCACGTACTGCAGCGCCCACAGCGCCAGCGCGGTGAAGGCTGCCATCTGCAGCAGGCCCACGCCGATCACCAGCGGCCATTCCTGGCGCGTGGGCAGGCGCAGCCGGCGCAACGCAGCCAGCACGAGGAAGCTGATAGCGGCGGCCGAGACGAAGCGTGCGGCGGCAAACCAGAGCGGGCTTACGTGGGTCAGGCCCAGCTTCATGACCGGCCAGTTGCCGCCCCAGATCGCCACGGCGCAGGCGAGGGGAATAAACCGGCGCCATCCTTGTTGTGCTTGCATGCTTCGACTCGACTCTCTGACCAGGTTGTCCCACCGCCACGAGATGGGAGGGGGATGCTGGAAAGTCTACGGTTTATTGCGCCGCAGCAAAAACCGAAGGTAGCTGCAGATTCCTGCCGTTGCGGCATAGAATGCTGTTATTCGTAAAAACAGGAGCGCAACGTGCTGGACATCGACCTGGATGCCACGGATATCCGGATTCTCAACGAGCTGCAGCGCGACGCCAGCCTCACCAATGTGGAACTGGCCAGCCGCGTCAACCTGTCGCCCTCGCCCTGCCTGGCGCGGGTCAAGCAGCTGGAAAAACAAGGCGTGATCTCGCGCCGCGTCACGCTGCTCGACGCGCGCCGGCTTGGCCTGAAGGTGGTGGTGTTTATCCAGATCTCGCTGGACAAGCAGCGCCGCGAAACCTTGGACGCCTTCGAGCGGCGCATCACCACCCTGCCGCAGGTGATGGAGTGCTACCTGATGTCGGGCGATGCCGATTACCTGCTGCGCGTGGTGGTGGCCGACGTGGAAGCGCTGGAGCGGCTGATCATCGACCAGATCACGCGCATTCCCGGCGTGTCCAGCATCCGCTCCAGCTTTGCGCTCAAGCAGGTCCTGTACAGCACGGCATTGCCGCTCGGGTAATGCCCCGGTTCAGGACGACGCCCGCTGCGCTTCGCGCGCCGTAAGCGCCACCACGCTGTCGATGCGCGTGTCGGCGCAGGCCACGGCGATGCCGTCGGATAGTAGCGGCGCGGCCAGCCGCGTCAACACATTGCCGGGCGGCATTTGCACCGCCAGCCGCACGCCGCATTCGCGCGCCAGCAGCATGGCCTCGTGCCAGCGCACCGGCACGGCCAGGTTGCGCGCCAGGTCGGCGGCGATGCGCGCCGGATCGCGCAGCTCGCGCGCCGCGCTGGCGCTGAAGTAGCGTAGGCGCGGCCGGCGCACGCGCTCGCGCACGCCGTCAAAGGCATGCGCAAGCTCAACGGCCGCGTCGTCCAGCAGCGCGCAGTGCGAAGGCACGCTGATGGCGATGGGTTTGGCCGCATGGGCACCGGCGTCCAGCGCCAGTGCCGCCACGCGGGCCATGGCCGCCGCCGCGCCGGCAATCACGAGTTGGGTGGGGGCATTGAGATTGGCCAGGTAGACCGGCGATGCGGGCCCATGCACCTGCGCGATGATGCGCTCCAGCGGGCCGCTCTCCAGCCCGAGGATCGCTGTCATGCCATAGCCGCTCGGATACGCTCGCTCCATCAGCTCCCCGCGCAGCGCCACCAGCCTGACCGCATCCGCATGGCCCAGTACGCCCGCGCAGACCGCCGCCGGGAAGGCGCCGATCGACAGGCCGGCCACGGCATCGGGTTTGGCGCCCTCGGCAAGCAGGCAGCGCGCCATCGCCACGCCCGCGGTCAGCAGGCATAACTGCACGGCCACGGTGGAGGCGAGTTCGGCTGCGCTGTCCAGCGCCAGCACATCGCGTCCGAGCGCCTCGCTGGTCTCGCTGATGGTGGCGCGCACGGCCGGGTGGTCGGGCAGCGCGTGCAGCATGCCGGGGCGCTGGGCGCCCTGGCCGGGGAAGGTGAACAGGGTGCTCATCGCGTGCTCACGGCTGCGGCTGCCAGGGGTCCTGGCTCATGACAGGGCCGTTGGCGGTCTTCAGCAGCACGCGGCCGCCGGTGCGCACGCGCTCGCGCAGCGCGAATGCACCGAAAGGCGTGGCCACCTGGATGTCGATGCGGACTTGCGCATCATCGAGCAAGGCTGCGAGGGTGCGGGCCAGCTCGGCAGGCAGCGGCGTTGCCGCGGTGACCAGCAGGTCGAGATCGCTACCCGGATGCAGCACGTCGATGCCGCAGGCCAGCGTAAAGCCCACGCCGCCGGTCACGCCCCAGTTCGCCTGCGCCGCGTCGAGCAGCGGCGCGACGCGCGCCAGCGCGACAAGCGCAGGCAATGCGGCGCGGCGCGGATGATCCCGCCAGCGCGCCTGCCGCGCGATCATGCCCGGTGTGACCACGCGCGCCACCTGCGCGGCGGGCAGCCAGGCCGCGTGGCGCTGCGCGCGCGTGGTGCCGCGCAGCCCGACCGGGATGCGTGCGTCGCTGGCGCCATCGCGCCGCACTACCAGCGGTGCGCACGCGAGCCACGCGGCACTTGCCCACTCGGGCAGTGCATTGACCCGGGCGAAGCCCGGTGCGTCCGCGAGCCACACCAGATCGTGCGGCAGGAGCGTGCTTGTGGTCATGTCATGCGCCGGTCTTGCAACGGCTTCAGTCCGGCCACTGCTGCGCGAGCACTTCGCGTACGCGGCTGGAAGCCTGGCGGTTTTCTCCCCCCAGGCGGCTGCGCAGGTCGCGTTGCGGCTCGGCCTGGATATCGGCCAGGGCGGCTTGCAGTGCGCCATGCACGGTGTCGAGGTCGGTTGCGTCCGGTTGCGCCGCTTGCCTGACGCCAACCTGCTTCCACAGCAGTCCCAGCGTGGCGTAGTTGCCGATGTCGTACGCCATCGGCGGCACGGTGGCGGCAAAGCTCTCCAGGTCTTCCACGCTGCGCATGGTGATGCGGGCGGCGGCCTGCTTGCCCATGGCGTGCACCTGCACGCCGGCATCCGTCAGCGCGATCAGGCGGTTGGCCTGGTAGCCGTGCGCGAGGAAGGCGCCCGACATGGCGCGCCCGACCAGCAGCGCGATCACTGGATGGCCTTGCAGCCGCGCCGTGGCGTAGGCATCGGCCGCGCCGGCCAGCGCCTGATGAATGCCGAAGGCTTCCTCGCGCCGTCCATAGGCCTGGCTGGGCGTATCGACGATGGCCACGATGGGTCGCTTGATCCTGGCGTCCCGGTCGGCCAGCACGATCTCGTGCACGGCCTGCGCCAGCGACCAGCCTTCAAGCAGCCCGACCTCGCCGTCGCGCACGCGTGGGAAGGCATTGGCGGCGTCGGGCACCACCGCGATGAAACGTGCCGGCTGGCCCGCCAACTCGGCGTCGGCCACCTGCACGGTGGCGGGATAGCCGGGGCGGCGCGGGGCATTGCGCGTCAGCGCCGCGAGCCAGGCCTCGCCGCGGCCCTGCGTGTTTGCTGAACTCATGGCTTTGCTCCGTGTGCGTAGATGGTGCGGACGGTTGCCGGCTCCGGCTGGCGCGCCGGATCGTATTCGGCCAGGCGTTGCAGGTAATGCGCATAGCGTTCGCTGCGATGCTCGCCTGGCACGCCTTGCGCCAGGACCTCTCGCACCGTGGCGCGGATGGCATCGCTGTCATCCTCGACGTAGCGGTCGGCCAGCCCGGTGGCGATGCGTTGCTCGCCGCCGGTAAAGCTCCAGATAAAGGGACGATCGCGCGAATCGTATTCGGCAACGCCCGCCTCCTGCTCGATCACTGCCGGCCCGTTCAGGCCAAGGCGCGCCTCGCGCGTCACCACCAGGTAGCTGCACAGGCCCGCCGCGATCGACATGCCGCCGAAGCAGCCTACCGTGCCGGCGATCACGCCCACCACCGGCTGGTAGCGGCGCAGATCGACAATGGCTGCGTGGATATCGGCGATAGCCGCGAGGCCAAGGTTGGCTTCCTGCAGCCGCACGCCGCCGGTCTCGAACAGGATCACGGCGCGCGTGGGCACGCCGCGCCGGTTGTCCTGCGCGGCAAGCTCCAGCGCGCCGGCGATCTTGGCGCCGCCCACCTCGCCGAGGCTGCCGCCCTGGAACGCGCCTTCGATGGCAAGGACCACGGCGGGCTGGCCGTCGATGCGGCCCTTGGCCACCACCACGCCGTCATCTGCCTGCGGCACCACGCCCTGGCGTTCCAGCCACGGCGAGACCAGCTGGTCGAAGGGGCCGGCAAGTTCGCGCAAGGTGCCGGGATCGAGCAGCGCATGCACGCGGGCACGCGCGCCGAGCTCGACAAAGCTCTCGCGGTTCAGCAGCGCTGCGTGGTTCATGCTTGCTCCTTGCCATCGGCGCCGAGCGCTTCGAAGGCTTCCGCCAGCCGCATGCCCACCACGCCCGGCGTGGCGCCGAAATCATGGATGCGGATGCGCATGGCGGCGCGCGGCGCGGCGCTGAACACGCGCGAGAGCTGCGCGTCCCAGACCTTGCCGTAGCCGTCCACCGAAGTGGTGACATGAATCTGCGTGGTGCCGGCCGTGCCGGGCTCCACCATGACTTCGAGATCGCCGGAGCCGACCACGCCAACCAGCACGCGCTGGCTTGCCGGCGCGCCGGCGGGATATTCGAACTGGAGCTGTTCCATTATTTGTCTCCTTGCGCTGGGCAATGGGCCGGCGGCACCGCAAGCGGCAGCCGGTCCAGGAAAAAAGTGGCGGCGAGCAGATCCGCGGCGCCGCCGGGAGAGGCGTTGCAGGCCAGCATGCCGGCCTCGAGCTGGTGCAGCAGGCGCCGCCCGGCCAGCGTGCCGATGCCGCCGGCGGCCAGCACCCGGCTCGCGCCTTGCTGCATCAGCGACAGCCCTTCGCGGCCGGCGCGGGCCAGCACGCAGGTGTCATCGAGCCGCTGCATGATGGCCAGCAGTGCGTTCACGCGCGCGCTGGGCTCGGCGTCGCCGCGCGCCCGGCTGCGCTGCAGTTCGGGCAACCCGGCGCGCAGCACGTGCGGGAAGCC
>NZ_JBIUHC010000204.1:0-15864 GCF_044627735.1 Cupriavidus sp. CuC1
ATCTCACACGTTCTAAAACGGCAACACCGTACAGCCGCGCCAGCAGCTAGAAGCGCTAAAACACCGCCCACTCACGCCACTCTGCATCAGCAGCTAGAAGCATCAAAACCCCGCTGCGCATTGGCTGCCGGTACGGCATCGCTCCCGCCTGAGCCCGGGCCCCGATACCGCTTAGAAGCGTGCCGAGTACTGAAGCATGTAGAAGTTGATACCGGGGTTCGGTTCCTTGATGCCGGCATTGGAGTAATGCTGGAAACGCACCGCCAGCTCCGAGTCGATCGCGTCGCCAAACCGGTAGCCTGCCGCAATGCGATCGCCAAACTGGAACGCCGTCGAGAAGACCTTGGCGTCCGAGATGCGCGTGCGGGACAGCAGGTGCACGCCGGCGCCAATCTCGGCGAAGGGCCCCGAGCGGCCCGCCCCCTGGACCCGGAAGATGGGCGTAAAGCCCACATCGCCCATGAGGTTGCTATTGCTGCCATGCGGATTCCAGCCACCCACGGAAGCTTCGAGACCCAGGCGAACGCGGATTGACTGCGAACTCGTCGCCCACAGGTCGTTCTTCAGGTTCCATCGCGCCTCCATGCGTGCGATCGAAGCCTCGCCGCCCGCACCCAGCGCGGCCCCGAGACGAACCGGCTCGAACCACGAGGCATCCTCGCCGGCGGGTGCGGCAAGCGCCGCGGCGCTGGCAAACGCGCTGGAAATCAGGACGAAGGAGAAGACAGATCGAAGCATGAGGAAAGCCTTGTGAAGGGTAATTCTTGCTCTGGTGACACGTTGCATCGCACTGGTCCCGGGCTGCCCGCCGCTTCGGGTTGGGCTTCGCGCGAAAAAAGGGGAAGTATGCTTTCTGCACAAGCGGCCGAATAGGTGCCGCCAGCGCATATCAGTGTCCCAGATTTGGAACGATGCGCACGGATCACGCGTGGCGCCCTGTCACCAGGCGGCGCACGCGAAGCCCGCCGGCGCGGCGCGCGCCAGAGCGCTTGTGTCCGTGCGCCCGGCGTTGCGCGTTTCGTTTCAATGTTGTGCGGCTTGATGCCGGTCAACCGGTGGGGCTGCGCCGTATCTATAGTTGTATGTGGCTTAGCTTCATCCCTCCGTACCTTCATCGTTTCAACCAGCCAGGAGTGCGCAATGAACGACGTCAGATCCGCATTTTCCGTACACCGCGCCACGCTACAGCGCGATGTCAACGTCCTGCTATCCGATGTGCAGGCATTGCTGCGTGACGCCGCCGCCTTGACCGGCGAGCAAGCCGGCCAAGCCCGTGAACAGTTCAAGGTGCGGCTGGAGGCGCTGCAGCTGCGCCTGCGGGAGCTGCAAGCGCAAGGCCGCGATCAGGTCCGCGATTGGGCCGATGCGGGAGAGGAGTATGTGCAAGCGCACCCATGGCGCACGCTTGGCGCGGCCGCAGCGGTTGGCGCCCTATGCGGGGTGCTGGTTGCCATGTCGATCTTGCGCCGCGATTGATGGCCGATTGATGGCCGATTGATGGCGGATCGATCGCGAAATGGCGCCTGCGCAGCCTCGCCTGCCATCGCTGGCTCAACCTCGGGCTTCTGGCGATCTGCGCGCTCACGCTGAGCGCGCAGATCGCTGCATCCAGTCTGGACCAAGCATGCGCAACATGCTTGATGCGCCGCAAGCTTGAGGCTCGCCGCCAGCACGCCCTTGCCGCGCGATGGAACGCACAAGCTTGACGCGGATCAACAAGCGCCGGCGGCACGCTTCTAGAATCATCTGACGGGCGACATCGTGATTTGCAGTCGTCGCGCGATCCGCATAGACGTGCCCGCCCTCTTTAACCGTGGCCAATCGACGCTCGTTATCGCGCGCATCTTGGAGATACACCATGACAGACCAGACCGACGTCCCACTCGCATTGTTCACCGCCAATTGCGAGGCGGGCCTGCGCGTGCTGACCCTGATGCAGGAGAGCCGGCAGCGCTTTCTCGAACTCCAGCTCGATGCGGTACGCAAGGACATCGAGATCTTGCACGAGGCGGGCGCGCAACTGGCCAATGCCGGCGACTTCTCCACGCTCTCCACCCTGCCGGCCACCTTCCTGCGCAGCCAGGCCGAGCATTACGCGCAGCGGATGCAAGCCTGGATGAGTCTCACCATCCACAACCAGACCGCCATGGTGGAACAACTGCGGGAAGCTGGCGAGACCTGGCAGCGCTGCCAGGCCGCGACGCTGCAGCAGGCCGGGAGCACCGCTTCGCTGCCTGCGCCAGTGCGGGATATGTTCGAAAAGCTCAGCCAGGGGGCGGCCACGCTGAACGCGTCAGCCAGCGGCACTGGCGCCGCTACGCAGAAGAGGACCATCCATACCGGCTGAGAACACGGCGGGAACGCCCGGATCTGGCCAAGCCCGAGTCTCCGAGTTTGGCCGCCCGAAGCCGCCCCTAGCCTCGGCAGCCCGGACAGGATATGCTTTGGTCCGCACAATGGCGCGCACCAGGCAAGCTAGCGCTCAATATTGAAATCCCCTTGCACCGGGCGGGCCTCATCTGGACGGAAATCATCGATGTGCATCCACTCTCGAACGACCTGCTGCCCGCGCCTATGCCGCTAAGCCAATTGTGGTTGCCGCCAGAGCCGCCGATGCTTGCGCCGGGCATCGTGCACAGCCATTTCAGCGTGCAAGGCGACGCCCGCCAGAGCTTGCTGGCCTGGCAGGAGCGGATGAGTCCGGTCTACGACATCCGGCCTGCCCCGACGCATGGCGAAGAGACATTCGATGCCTCGCTGTCGCGCTATTCCATCGACGACCTGAGCTTCTTCGACATCCGCACCAGCCCCAATGTGGCTGAGCGCTCGTTGGGGCGCGTGTCGACAGAGAGCATTCGCGACATTACCTTCAGCGTGTTCCTGGAAGGCGCCCCCGCGCACTTCCAGGGCGGCAAGCAAGGGCTCGACGCGCCGCAGCGGCCGTCCGTGCCAAGCATCCTCGCGCTGGACATGGACCAGCCGTGCACCATCCGTAGCTTTCATAGCCGCATGCTGCTGTTCTTTGTGCCGCGCGCCTTGGTGGAAATGGCCTTCCCCGATGCCGCCTCGCTGCATGGCCGCCTGGTTGAGGCCACCACGCCCCTGATGCGCGTGCTGATCTCGCATCTGGTGGCACTGAATCGACAAATCGTCGGCCTGAGCAAAGACGAAGCAGATCGGTCCTTTCGCACCGCGATCGAACTGCTGGCCGCGGTGTTCAGCCGGCAAGCAGGGCTTTCCGGCAGCGCCCGCGCGGCGGTGCGGGCCGCTGTGTACGGACAGGTGCGGCGCCATGTCGAGGCCAATCTGCACGACCCCGACCTGACCCCTGACAGCGTATTGCAATCGCTGCGCCTGTCGCGCGCCAGCGTGTACCGTCTGTTCGCGCATGAAGGTGGCCTGGCCGCGTATATCCGCAGCCGCAGGCTGCGGGCGGCGGCCGATGAACTGGTCCGCTTTCCCCATATCGCGGTGCAGGACATCGCCTCAGGGCTCGGTTTCAACAATGCATCGAGCTTTACACGGGCATTTCGCCGCGCCTACGATATCGCGCCGCAGGAATTGCACGGCTATGCTCCGCTGCTCCGGCACGAACAGGCAAGGCCGGGCCGGCAGGCTTCCTGGCCCGCAGGCAGCTTCAGATAGGGTGCGCGCAAGATACCTCCTCGCACGCTCCCGTCAATCCACCCGCACCGCCGGCATCCACCCGTTTGCCGCATTTGCCGCGTTCGCCGCCACCACCTGCTTCGCGATCGAATCGCCCAGGCGCGTGGCATCCGCGGAGATACTGTACTGTCGTGCTTGACCTCGGACACGCCATGCAAGCCCGCGCCGGCCGCGGCGGACATCGCGAGATGAAAGCTTCCCTCGCGCCGGCGCAAGTGTGACGCGCCTCGGTCTGCGTCTACTCGCTGACCCCGTGCGCCAGCCAGCGAATCGCCGGATGTTCTCCGGGTAGCGTCTCGCGGGTGGCATCCTCCATCAACCGCAGGCCGGTGTTGCTGTTGGTGAGCAGCACGACGCCCGACTGATGCTCGGGGCTGCCCATCACGAATGCCCTCACGCCCTGCATCTTGCCCCACTGGAAGAACGTGCCCCGGCTGGGTTCGACGCCCCACCCCAGCCCCCAGCCTATGTCCGGCTCCGTGGCCGATGGCGTGCCATCCAGGTAGACAATTTCTCCCTTTGGCACCATGACGCTTGCCGTCAGCCATTGCTCCCAGGTCGATGCGCTGAGCCCGTCGCCCCGAAGCACGGCGGCAACAAAAGCACCGTAGTCGCCGGCCGTGGTTTGCAGCGAATAGGAGGCGCTCGCCGCCGGTGGGCGATGCACGTCGAGCCGCTGCGCCGCTTCATGCGGGTTGGCCACATTGCCGACGCAACAGATAACGCGACTCGTTTAACGTCAAGCGTTAAACGAATTCCTCGAACAACCACTGCGCCCGCTCCCCGAGTTAGTCTTCTTTGCCGACGCAAAGAAGAGTGACCGGCAGCCCCCGCAGGGGGATGTCGTACGGCTTTTGGGTCCAAAAGCCAACGCCGCCGACAAAAGCACCACTCCCCTCAAAGCTCTCCTCTAACTCCCCCAAGCCACCTAACGCGGGTGGTTATCCCAATCCCCCCTTCGCAGTACCGTATCACCCATACCAAAACACCCGGCTGACGCGCCAAGAAGCGCATCCAGCTCAGGAGACACTAGCCAACACGGATGGAGGCGCTCCCGCCGCGCCTCCCCTCGCGTAAACCTCCTTGCACCGCCACGATTCGCCTGTTAGAGTCCACAACTAATCACTGCATAGTTAAAGCAAGATCGATCGTGCCGCATGGCAGGCGCGAAGACCAACGACAGGAGACACGATGGTTCCGGCACTATGGTTTGACGGGCGAGCGTATTCGGCCGACTGGATGAAGGGGGAGATCCAGCGCATTCTCGCTGGGCTGCACGATCTGCACTGCAAGGAGGGCGACACCATCGCCGCCATGCTGCGCAACAGCCCGGAGTACGTGGCCCTTGTGCTGGCCTGCCGGCAGGCCGGGATTTACCTGGCATCGATCAACTGGCACTTCAAGGCGCTCGAAGCCAACCATATCCTGACCGACAGCGGCGCCCGCGCGGTGGTTGTCGACGCGGACTTGCTCGACCAGGTGCGCGAGGGCATCCCCGAAGGCGTCGGCGTCATCCTGGTCTCGCGCGCCTGCGCGCCGGCATCCAGCCCGCAGGCGCACCATTGGGCGGATTTCGGGGCGGGCCTGCCGGCCATGCCGCCGCGCACCGGCAGCTCGCATGGCGCGATTGCCTATACCTCCGGCACCACCGGCAAGCCCAAGGGCGTGCGCCGCATTCCCGGCGCGCCCGAAGAGCGCGCTGCCATGGAGCGGCGGCTGCAGCGGGTCACCGACATCGTCTACGGCACCGGCACGGACGTCACCGCCTACCTGTCCGCGCCGATCTACCACAGCGCGGCCATGGCCTACCTCTCGCACTTCTGCAACCTGGGCGCAACGCTGGTGCTGGAGCCGCGCTTCGACGCGCAGCGCACGCTGGAACTGCTCGCGCGCCACAAGGTCACGCACGCCTACCTGGTGCCGACCATGTACCAGCGCCTGCTGGCATTGCCGCCCGAAGCGCGCGCAGGGCATGACCTGTCCGCGCTGCGCCAGGTTGCGTCGACCGGCTCGCCCTGCTCCGTTCCCCTCAAGCAGGCCATGATCGACTGGTTCGGGCCCATCATCACCGAGGCCTATGGCTCGAGCGAAGCGGGCTACACCACCTTCGCCGATGCCGCGAGCTGGCTGCGCCATCCAGGCTCGGCGGGCAGCCCGCTGCCCGATGCGCAGGTCCGCATCCTGGACGAGGACGGCAATGCGTTGCCGGCGCGGGAGATCGGCCTGATCTATGTGCGCCAGCGCGCCCTGCCCGACTTCACCTACATCAACCGGCCCGAAGCCCGCGCGGCCGTGGAGCGCGACGGGCTGATCACGCTGGGCGACATGGGCTACCTGGATGAAGACGGGTTCCTGCACATCTGCGACCGCAAGGCCGATATGGTCATCTCGGGCGGGGTGAACATTTATCCGGCGGAGATCGAGTCGGTCCTGCAGACCATGCCGGGCATCGCGGACTGCGCGGTCTTCGGCATTCCCGATGCCGAGTTCGGCGAAGGCCTGGCCGCCGCGGTCCAGCTCAGCCCGGGCCACAGCATCGAGGGCGCGCAGGTGCAAGCGTTCCTGCGCGAGCGGATCGCCAACTACAAGGTGCCGCGCATCGTCGAGATCCACGCGTTGCTGCCGCGTGAAGACACCGGCAAGATCTTCAAACGCAGGCTGCGCGAGCCGCACTGGCAGAACCAGGCGCGCGCCATCTGACATCTGCCATCTGACTTAAGCCGTTCCCACCCGCATCATGACCATAACAAGCAGGTAAGACCAACAGATCGGAGACAGCATCCATGGCCATCGCCTTCCCCACCAACGAGCCCTATTTGTCCGGCTACTTCGCGCCGCTGCACGCCGAGTGCGACGCGCCCAACCTGCCCGTGACGGGTGAAGTGCCGGCTGGGTTGCGCGGCACGTATTACCGCAACGGCCCGAATCCACAGTTCGCGCCGCGCGGCAAATACCATTGGTTCTCGGGCGATGGCATGTTGCACGCATTTCATTTCGACGGCGGCCGCGTGTCCTACCGCAACCGCTGGATCCGCACGCCGAAATGGGTCATGGAGAACGAGAACGGGGAAGGCATGTCGGGCTCGCTGGCAAGCCGGCACCTGACGGACCCGAAGCTGCTTGAGCTGAACTCCACCGTGGCCAACACCAATGTGGTCTGGCATGGCGGGCGCCTGTTGGCGCTGGAAGAGGTGCATGCGCCGTTTGAGGTGGATCCGGTGTCGCTGGCGCCGCGCGGCTACCAGACCTTCGACGAGAAGCTGTCCGGGCCCATGACCGCGCATCCCAAGATCGATCCGGTCAATGGCGAGATGGTGTTCTTCGGCTATGCGGCCCGCGGCCCGTTCACGCCGGACCTGATGCTGCACGTGGCCGACAGCGCGGGCAAGCTGCAGCGCTCCGTGCATATTGTCGCGCCCTTCCCGAGCATGGTTCATGACTTCGTGGTGACGCGCACCCACATCTTGTTTCCAATCTTCCCGCTGACCGGGTCGATGGAGCGCGCCACCAGCGGCCGGCCGCCTTATGCGTGGGAGCCGGACAAGGGCACGCACATCGGCATCCTGCCGCGCGACGGCACGGCGGCGGATGTGCGCTGGTTCACAGGCGATCCGTGCTACGTCTTCCATCCGATGAACGCCTTCGACGCGCCGGACGGCAGCATCGTCTGCGACATGATGAAATACGATGTGCCACCGCTCTTCCCCGGGCCGGACGGACGCCAGCTCTCCAACGGCGCGCCCGTGGCCAGCCTGGTCCGCTGGACCTTCGACCTGGCCGGAAAATCCGGCTCATATCGCGAGCAGCCGCTGTGCGATACGCCGGGCGAGTTTCCCCGGCTGGACGAGCGCTTTGCCATGCTGCCCTACCGGCACGGCTATTACTGCAGCGGGGACATCTCCGCCTCCACCAAGGGCGACAGCCTGCGCAGCGGCCTGGCGCATATCGACCTGGCCACCGGGCAGGTCGCGCAATACCAGCCGCCGGCCGGTGACAAGTGCGGCGAGCCCGTGTTTGTCCCGCGCCGGGCCGATGCCGACGAGGGCGATGGCTGGCTGCTGTCCGTGATCTGGCGCGCCGCGGAGAACCGCAGCGATATGGCGATCTTCAACGCGCAGGCGCTGGCGGCAGGGCCGGTGGCGCTGGTGCACCTGTCGCATCGCGTGCCCGCCGGCTTTCATGGCAACTGGCGCCCCGCCGGCTGAGGCATGATGCCATGCCGCCGGCGCGGATGATGTCCTGGCTGCGATCACGCAGAAGGCTGCGGGCCATCACATTGGGAACGGAAGTCATCCTCATCGGCTTGCGCGGCGCGCCTGTTCCAGGTTTCTGCCAGTTCCTGCGTGACTCGCAGGAACTGGTCGATGTCTCCCGCCGAATTGCAGTGCAGCGGCGACACCCGCACCGCGCCGTCCAGGCCGAATGAATCCAGCATCCGCTTCGAGTAGAGGCTGGACGCCACCCGCTCGTACACGATCACCCCGCGCTTCTCGTATTCCCGCACGGCTTGCGTGTGGCCCAGGTGATCGAAGCCGATGGCCAGGATCAGGTCACGGCTGGCCAGGCCCCCGGCATCGAGGAATACCTTGACGTGGGGCATGTTGCGCAGGCCCGGCACGGCTGCGCTCCCACCCAGCAAGCGCGACAGCAAGGCGCGTTCATGCAGGGCGATCGCCTCCATGCCGCGTTCGAACAGTGCCCGGCGGGCAGCGCCCTGGCCATCCGCAGCCGGGCCCGACAGGCCGCCGAGCCAGCAGACGTAATCGACGATTTCAGAGACCACGGCGAATTGCCAGGGCGCGGAACTGCCCAGGTCCCAGAACTCGGGCGTCTTGCCGTTCAGCTTGTGGTGCGGCAGCAGCGAGGCGCGATCCGATAGCCAGGCAATGCCGGAGCCCCGGCAGCCAAAGAACTTGTACGGCGCGATATTGATCCCGTCGACCGGCGTCTTCTGCAGGTCGATCAGGCCGTGCGGCGCGTGCTGTACCGCGTCCACGATGATGTAGAGGTCGGGCTTGACCAGCCGTGCCTGCCGCACGATTTCGTCCACGTCCAGCTTGGCGCCGGAGATGTTCGAGGCGTAGATCACGTTCAGCAGCACGGTGTCCTGGTCGACCAGGCGCACGATTTTGTCGACATCCACCCCGCCTGTGGCCGGGTTGCTCCTGGCAACCCGCAGCTCCCTGCCGAGCCGCTGCGCATACAGCGCAGTGGCATCGAAGGACGAAGGATGCTCGAGTGCCGTCGTCACCATATTGGAACCCGGCACGTTTTCCGCCACCGCCCGCACCATGTCGAACATGGCGCCCGAGGCGGTCAGCGCGGCGTAGACGCTGCCGCCCTGCGCGTTGAGGATGGTGCGAACATCCGCCGTACCGGCGGCCTGCACCTGCTTCAGGTACGCCGCCACCTCGTGAATGCGCTCGGCGTTGTCGGGTATCGCGTCGATCCTGGCGAGCCGCTCCACCGCCGCCTTCAGGCGGTACGAGCCGCCCGCGTTGTCGAAATACAGCCGCTCGCGGCCGTTGAAATCGTGGTTGACGCCGTGGAACCGGTGCTTGACCTCGGCCATCAGGCTGTCCGGGAAAAGCACGCCTTGATCGTGATGCATCGAAAGAGTCATGGTTGGGCGCGCAGCTCAGTGCGCTCTCAGGTCGGACAGGAACTTGCGGGCGCGCTCGCTCTGCGGATTCGAGAAAAACGCTTCGGGCGTGCCGGTTTCCACCAGCCGGCCCTGGTCCATGAACCACACCTTGTCCGCCACCTCGCGGGCGAAGTTCATCTCGTGGGTCACGCACATCATGGTCATGCCATCGCGCGCCAGGCTCTTCATCACCTGCAGCACTTCGCCCACCATTTCCGGGTCGAGCGCGCTGGTCGGCTCGTCGAACAGCATGGCGGGCGGATCCATCGCCAGCGCGCGCGCAATCGCCACGCGTTGCTGCTGGCCGCCGGAAAGCTGCCCGGGAAAGGCATCGGCCTTGGCCGCCAGGCCAACCCGTTCCAGCAGCGCCACGGCGTGCGCACGGGCGTCGGCGCGCCGCTTCTTCAACACGTTGACCGGGGCCAGCATGATGTTCTGCGCCACCGACAGATGCGGGAACAGGTTGAAGCTCTGGAACACGAAACCCACGTGGCTGCGGAACTTGTTCAAGTCCAGCGCCGGCGAATGCACGTCCTGTGCGTCGAACTCGATCCGGCCCTGCTGGATCTCCTCGAGCCGGTTGACGGTGCGGATCAGGGTCGATTTACCGGAGCCGGAGGGGCCGCAGACCACAAGGACCTCGCCCTTGGCGACTTCGGCCGTGACGTCGTTGAGCGCGTGGTACTCGCCATACCACTTGTTGACCTTCCTGAACGAGATCATCGGGTGATTGCTGGGTGCGGATGTCGTCATGGGTAACTCTCTCGAAGGCTGGAATCAGTCGGCTGCCCGCACCACCGCCGGCGCAGGCGGCTGCCGGGTAGCGGCCGGGCGCGTGCCGGCACGGGTCTGCGCAATGCGCCGCTCCAGGAAGCGCGCCAGTTGCGTCAACGTGAAGCACAGCACGAAGTAGATGGCGGCCAGGATCACGAACACCTGGAAGGGCTTGGTCAGCAGCGTGCTGTTGATCTGGTTGGCTGCGAAGGTCAGTTCGTTGACGCTGATCACATAGCCCAGCGAGGTCTCCTTGATGGTGGAGACGAACTGGCTGATCATCGCCGGCACCATGTTGTAGAGCGCCTGCGGCAGGATCACAAGGCGCATGGTCTGCATATAGCTCAGGCCCACGGCCCGCGCCGCCTCGGACTGGCCCTTGGGCAGGCCCTCGATGCCGGCGCGCACGATTTCCGCCAGATAGGCCGCCTGGTAGATCACCAGGGTGACCAGCATGGTGGTGAAGCCGCTGACCGTATGGCCGATCACGAGCGGCACGAAGAAGTACACCCAGAAGATAAACATGATCAGCGGCACGCCGCGCACTACGTACACCACCACCGTTGCCGGCCAGCGCAGCCACCCGAACGGGCTGATACGCGCCAGCGCAAGGCCCACGCTGAGCGGGAATGCCAGCACGATGCCGAGCACCGACAAGATGAAGGTGATGGCCAGCCCGCCGAGCGGGCCGTTCGGATACTGCCCGATGAGCAACAGCGTCCAGTTGTCGCGGAGAATGGAAATGAGATCTGCCATGGCTTACCTCGCCTTGATGCGGTAGCGGTGTTCGAGCACGCTGCCGCCGCCCATGATCAGCAGCGACACGGCCAGGTACACCAGGGTGGCGAACAGGTAGACCTCGACGGTGCGGAACGACTCGCTCTCGATCTCCCGCGTGACGTAGGTCAGCTCGGCAACGCCAACCGTCATGGCGAGGCTGGAGTTCTTGAACAGCAGCACGGTGTGGCTGATCAGCGTGGGCAGCGCGATGCGCGCGGCCTGCGGCAGCACCACCAGCCGCGACGCCTGCAGGTAGCTCAAGCCCAGCGCGCGCGAGGCTTCCAGCTGTGACTTCGGAATCGACCGGATGCCACCGCGCAGGTCTTCCGACATATAGGCCGCCATGCACAGGCCGACCGCGATGAAGGCGAACAGGAACTCGCTGTTGTGGCCGTTGACCCAGTGCTGCAGGCCGTCGGGCAGCAGCGCCGGAATGCCGAAGTACCAGAGGAAGATCTGCACCAGCATCGGCACGTTCTGGTGGTATTCGACGTACGACGCCACCGCCGCCTGGCCCAGCCGGCTGTTGCTCATCCGGATGACGGCAAGGAGGGTGCCCACCGCCACGGCCAGCAGCCACGCCAGGGCGGTCAACTCGAACATGGTGGCGACGCCCTTGAGTATCCAGCGTGGATACTCGCCGTGCAGCAGGACCGACAGATCTAGCTTGATGCTCATGAGTATGGGATCCGGTTGGGCAGGCGGCGCTACAGAGCCCGCCGCGCGAGGGGAATCGGCTCAGCCCTTGATCGGCTCGATCTTGAAGCCACGATGCATGTTGTACTGCGTGCCGGTGCCGAGCCACTTGTCGAAGATCTTCGCCGCCTCGCCGGACTTCTCCATCGACTGCAGGACGCTGTTGACCTGCTTGATCATCGCCGGTTCGTCCTTGCGCATGCCCACGCCCCAGGCTTCGGTCATCAGCGGTGGCTCGAGGATGTCGATCGGCGTGCTCGATTCCACCTGCTGCTTGAACTTCACCAGCATGATCTCGGAGATGGCAAACCCTTCCACCTTGCCCTGCTGCATGGCCAGGAAGGCTGCCGGCGCATCCTGGAACGTTACCGTGCTGGCGGTTGGCAGCACCTTGCGCAAAGCCATCTCCGAGGTGGAGCCCTTGGGCGCGCTGACGCGCTTGCCGGCCAGGTCCGCCACGGTCTTGAGTCCTTGCGAGCGCTTGGCGCCGACTTTCTGCAGGCTGGCGTAGTAGCTGTCGCTGTAGGCGATCTGGCCGGCGCGCTCGGGCGTCCAGCCCAGGTTGGCCACCAGCACGTCGACCCGCCCTTGCTGCAGTTCGGGAATGCGCGCGGCCACCGAGATCAGCTTGAGCTCCAGCTTCACGCCCAGGCTCTTCGCGATGGCACTGCAGAAGTCGACGTCATAGCCCTGGATATCGCGCGTTTGCGGATTGGGAAAGCTGAACGGCTCCGCCGTCCCCAGCGTGCCGCACACCAGCACGCCGTGGTGCTTGATATCGGCCAGTTGATCCGCGACTGCGCCGGTCGCCATCAGCGACAGGCAGGCGGCGGCGCTCGCCGTGATGAGAGTCTTACGCATGGGGGTGCTCCTGGTGGTGGGTGGGGGATGGGTTGCAACGTTCGACCGCTGCCGCAAGCGCGGCGCAGCCCGCTTCGATCTGCGCCATCGAGGTGGCAAAGGACAGGCGCAGATAGGGCGAGAAACCGTAGGAAGTGCCGTCGATGGTCGCCACGCCAGCCTGCTCCAGGAAGTACATCATCACATCGACGTCGGAGGCTAGCACGGTGCCGTCCGGGGCGGTCCGCCCGATCAGGCCCGCCACGCTGGGGAACACGTAGAACGCACCGTCGGGCGTGCGGCACTGGATGCCGTCGATGCTGTTGAGCAACGCGACCATGCGATCGCGCCGGGCCTGGAACAGCGCCGCGGCCTCGCGTACGCATTGCTGCGGCCCATCCAGCGCGATCACGGCGGCAGCCTGGCTGATGGCGCTGGCGCAGGTCGTGCTCTGCGACAGCAACAGGTTGATGGCCTGGATCAGGTGCGACGGCCCGGCGCCGTAGCCAACGCGCCAGCCGGTGAAGGCATAGGCCTTGGACAGGCCGTTGACCACCAGGGTGCGGGGCATCAGGTCGGCGGCCACGTTCAGCGGCGACAGGTGCCTGGCCTCGCCATAGACGAAATGCTCGTAGATCTCGTCCGTCATGATCCACACGTGCGGATGCATCCGCAGCACCGCGCACAGCGCCGCCAGTTCGTCGCGGGAATACACCGCGCCGGTCGGGTTGTTGGGGGTGTTCAGCACCAGCCACCGGGTGCGGGGCGTGATGGCCCCCTCAAGCGCGGCAGCCGTGAGCTTGAAGCCATTGGCCGCATCGCAAGGTGCGATCACCGCCGTGCCGCCGTTGATGGCCACCATGTCCGGATAGGAAACCCAGAACGGCGCGGGCACGATCACCTCGTCACCCTCGTTGAGGGTGGCGGCGAAGGCGGTAAAGATGATGTGCTTGGCCCCGCCGCCGACGACGATCTCGCCGGGCTGGTAGGCCAGCTGGTTCTCGCGCAGCAGCTTTGCGGCGATGGCCTGGCGCAAGGCCGGCGTGCCGGCGGAACCGGTGTAGCGGGTGTGGCCGCTGGTCAGCGCGTCGATGCCGGCGCGGATGATGTGCGGCGGCGTAGGAAAATCAGGTTCGCCGAGGGTGAAGTCAATGATCTCGCGGCCGGCAGCGCGCAGGGCATCGACGCGCGCCTTGGCGGCCATGCTTGGCGAGGGCTTCACGGAATCTAGACGGCGGGCAAGCAACTTGGTCAACGCAGGCTCCGGGGCTTCAATGCGGGGGATTCACTATTCGTTCAATGAGAGGGCTTACAAGCCAAACGGCGTGAGCACCTTGTCCAGCCACTTCTGTTCCAGCTTGCCGCTGGCGATCTCGGCCTTGATGGCCTCCTCGGCGGCTGCCGTCCTGCCCACGGCGGCGAGCAGGCGCTCGGCATCGGCCACGGGAAACGACACCACGCCGTCTTCATCGCCGACGATCAGGTCGCCCGGCTGGACCACCTGCCCGCCCACGGTGACCGGCACGTTCAGCGCCCCGGGGCCTTGCTTGTAGGGGCCGCGATGCGTGACGGCGCGGGCATAGCACGGAAAATCCGCGGCGCCGAATGCGGCCGTGTCGCGGATCGCGCCATCCAGCACGAAGCCGGCGCAGCCGCGCTGCTCGGCGTACAGCATGATCAGTTCGCCGACCAGCGCGTTGTCGGCGTTGCCGGCGCCGTCCACCACCAGCACGTGGCCCGGCGACATCAGCATCAGCGCCTTGTAGACCAGCAGGTTGTCACCCGGACGGGCCTTGACCGTGAAGGCCGTGCCAACCAGCTTGCGGCTGCGGTGAAAGCGTTGCAGCCCGACGATGCCGGAGAGCCGGTCCAGGTTGTCGCTGATATGCGGCGTTACAACCTGGCGGAACGCGTCCACCGTGGCGGCCGGCGCGAGTGCCGGCGCAGGATTGATCACAAAATTCGATGCGGACATGCCGTTCTCCATCCATGCGGCCCCGGGAGGAGCCGCGCTTGAGGAGAATTATCGAAGCCGGATAGAATAAGAAAAAGCGATATTTTTCTATGGAACAAGATCGCTAAAATCGATATGAATCCCGCTCGCTCCAACCGGAATGCACCATGATGACGTTCAAGCAACTCGAAGCCGTGTACTGGATCGGCCAGCTGGGTGGCTTCTCGCAAGCGGCCCGCAAGCTGCACACCACGCAGTCGGCCGTATCCAAAAGGGTGCAAGAGCTGGAGCAGCTGTTCGACACAGCGCTGTTCGACCGCAGCCAGCGCAGCGCCCGGCTTACCGAGAAGGGCGAGGAGATGTTCGTGCTGGCCAAGAAGCTGCTGGCGCAGCGCGATGCGGCGGCCGAGCAGTTCAGCCGGCCCGAGGTGTTCGAGCGGCGCGTACGCATCGGAGTGACGGAGCTGACGGCGATGACGTGGCTGCCCAGGCTCGTAGACCTGATCCAGCGGCACTACCCAAAAGTGATCATCGAGCCGGACGTGGACATGAGCGTCCACCTGCGCGACAAGCTGCTATCCGATCAGGTCGACCTGATCATCGCGCCGGACGTGTTCGAGGACGCGCGCCTGTCGCGCAAGCAGCTGGGCAAGGTGGAGAACGCGTGGATGTGCAAGCCGGGCACCGTGAGCGCCACCAAGGTCATGCGCATCCATGAACTGGCCAACCACCGGCTGCTGACCCAGGGCGACAAATCAGGAACCGGGCTGGCCTACAACCGCTGGTTCCAGTCGCTGGGAATACAGCCCACCAACACCATCATCAGCAACAGCCTGGTGGCGCTGATCGGGCTCACGGTGTCGGGGCTGGGAGTCAGCTACCTGCCCAGGCAGTGCCTGGAGCCGATGCTGAAATCGGGCATGCTGGAAATCATCCGCTCCACACCCGCCCTGCCCGATGCCACCTATGCGGCGATGTACAAGAGCGATGTGCACAGCACGCTGATCTCATCGATCGTCATGCTGGCACAGGAATGCTGCGACTACACAAAGATGTTCCAGACGCAGAACCTGTAACTAGGGGCTAGCGAGCGGGAGTGTATGCATGTTTGCGATGTGTATTGCTTGTAGCCCGCTGAGGCGGGGGTGTCTCTTGTGGGTGGGGTTTTGATGCTTCTAGCTGCTGATGCAGAATGGCGTGAGTGGGCGGTGTTTTAGCGCTTCTAGCTGCTGATGCAGAATAGCGTGAGTGGGCGACGGTTTAGCGCTTCTAGCTGCTGATGCAGAATGGCGTGAGTGGGCGACGGTTTAGCGCTTCTAGCTGCTGATGCAGAATGGCGTGAGTGGGCGGTGTTTTAGCGCTTCTAGCTGCTGATGCAGAATGGCGTGAGTGGGCGGTGTTTTAGCGCTTCTAGCTGCTGGCGCGGCTGTACAGTGTTGCCGTTTTAGAACGTGTGAGATGTCACTTTTCTTTACTCGTAAAGAAAAGTAACCAAAAGAAAGCGATCCTT
>NZ_JBIUHC010000205.1:0-15860 GCF_044627735.1 Cupriavidus sp. CuC1
AAGCTAAAAGACCGAAGTCTTCCGCATCCGCTATCAAGCGCCCACACTTATCGGTTGTTTGTTTGTTAAAGAACTGGTCGCGGCTTGCTTTGCTTGCCGCGTCGCCGCTTTGTCTGCAGCAGAGAAACGAGATTATGAAGAACTTTCTACGTTTCGTCAAACACTTTTAATCATTTGCTGCTTCGGCAAGCTTCGCGATTTCTGCTCTGCCCGCCCTTGCTGCTAACCCCGCAACCCTTGCTCCGCCTGCTTTGCAGCGCGCTGTTCGTGTTGCGAGGGGGCGAATACTAAAGGGTCCGCACCAAACTGACAAGCCCTTTTCCGGAAATATTATGAGAGGCTTTTCAATCACCTCTTGCAGCGCACTTCCAGGAACGCATGGGAGCAAAATAAGACCCGCGGCGCGACAATCGTGCGCATGGCACGGACGAAAAAAATGGCCTGGAGCGCTTAACGCTTCAGGCCATTTTTTGTGCTTCTTTTTGTGTTTCTTTTACTGCTCGAAATAAGTGGTGCGGCTGGCAGGATTCGAACCCACGACCCCTTGGTTCGTAGCCAAGTACTCTATCCAACTGAGCTACAGCCGCACGCGAAGACGGCATTCTAGCGTAGTGACGGAAAAATGCAAGCCCCCCCCCTTTTTGCCCCCTGCCCTGGCTACCAGCGATAGCGCGCGCCCAGCGTGCCCCCGGGATTGCGCCCGGCTTTCAGCTTGACCCAAAGCTTGACGCCCCCGTTGGTGCTGCCGTGCGCGCCAAGGTTGACTGAGAGTAGACCACGCAGCATGTCGGGATCGATGCGGGTGCCGTTGATATTGATCACCTGCTTGCGGTCCTGCCAGAGATCCGCCTCGACAAAGGGGTAGATCCCGCCGACGCCGGTCAGCCGGGTTGGTTGCGTCCGGTAGACCCGCACCACCACCTCCGCGGCGCTTGCGTCCGCTGGCTGTCCGACGAGGAAGCCGGTTGCGCTCTTATCAAGGCCGGGCTGGTAGGCGAGTTGCAAGCGCGGCTGTATCGTCAGGCCGCCGCTGCGCGGCAATACGGTATCCAGCGCGAGCGCCATGCTTTGCATCCGGCCGCCAACGAAGCCGGTGGCCGAAGTGGCATCATCCAGGCGCAGAGAAAGCTCGGCGTGCCGCCGCCGACTGGCGGGTTCGGCATAGACCGGATCGCGCAAGGCCGCCGACAGCCCGGGGGCGTCGTTGTCCGCGCTGGGCGGAGCCGATGCAGGTGAAGTACCGCCGCCCCAGGAGGACCACTTGCCGATCGACGCGATCAGCGGCGCCTGGACGTCACCACCGCCAGGCACCACCGCCGGTGGCAGTGACGGGGCCTCGCCGGCCATTTGGGCAAAGGAATCGGGTTCGAGCTGGTCCCAGCCTAAACCGGCGATGCTGCCGGAGGGACGCTCTTCGGCCTGCACCAGGGAGGTCACCAGCATCGCAAGGATCGAGCAGCAACACAGCCGGCAAGGATTGCGATGAGCGGCGTATGCGCAAAGCCCAGTCCCTGCAGTGCCTGCACCGCCTTGCGTCGCACTCGCAGATGACACGCCCCTGGCCATGACTGCAACCCCTGGCTGAAATGAACCATGTCGACTCTGCTTGAGCATAGGTCAAACAAAGCGCAAGCGTTAGGGGCCGGGCGCGCCTTGCGTGGGGCACCGCACAGGGCTGCCTGGCGGGCGACCGGAACGTGCCGGCGGCTGCCACATTACTATGCAAACCGGGGACGCTCCGCTAGGATCGCGGCTGGCCGCCGGGACGGAAGACGAAAGCCCGGCGAGCCAGCCGTAGCAGAACAAGAAGAAGCAAAACCACGGAACAGCGGAAGATCCTGATGACCAACGACCCCATTGACAGGCCTGGCAACCCTGCCGAGCCAGATGCTTCAAAGATGAAACAGAATGGCGCCACCGGCAAGCTGCCGATCGCCCCGGTGCACAACGTGCTGCGCGATACCCGAGAGCTGCTCGGCAGCAGCGGCGAGCTCGAGGCCGGACGCGGCATGATCACCGCCATCCTGGCGCTGGCTCTGGGCGGGCTGAGCCTGCTGGGCGTGATCGCCTTCCATTTCCCGCAATACCTGACCACGCCCGAGCTGCGCCACAAGTATTCGGTCGACGTGTTGCGCCATGTCCTGTTTGCCGCGCTGCTGGTGTCCGGCGGCATGTCGCTGAGCAACCTGGTGCTGGGCCGCAAGCGCAGCCTGAACGCCGCGGCATTCGCACTGGTAGCACTGGCGGTGGCGTTGGGTGGCTCGCGCGTAGCCGTGGGCGACTTCCCCGATCACACGCCGTACATCGGCCTGGACTGGTTCATCCTCGACCTGCTCGGCTCGACGCTGATCTTCGTGGTGATCGAAAAGATGTTCCCGCTCTATCGCGGGCAGGCTGTGTTCCGCCGCGAATGGCAGACCGACCTGGTGCACTTCGCGGTCAACCACTTCATCGTTGGCCTGATCCTGCTGACGGTCAACTTCCTGATCTTCCGCTTGTTCGGTTGGCTGGTGCGCGACAGCGTGCACGAATTCGTGGGTGGCATTCCCTTCGTGCTGCAACTGCTGCTGTGCATTCTCGCGGCCGATCTGGCGCAGTACTGGACCCACCGCGCGTATCACGAGGTGCCCTTCCTGTGGAAATTCCACGCCGTGCATCACAGCACCAAGACCATGGACTGGCTCGCCGGTTCGCGCCAGCACATGCTGGAGCTGGTGTTCACGCGGGTGCTGGTATTGGCGCCGCTCTATGTGCTGGGCTTCAACAAGGGCGTCATCGACGCGTACATCATCATCGTCGGCTTCCAGGCGGTGTTCAACCATGCCAATGTCCACCTGCCGTGGGGCCCGCTGCGCTACCTGGTGGTCACGCCGGATTTCCATCACTGGCACCATGCATCGGATGACGAGGCGATCGACAAGAACTACTCGGCGCACTACGCCTTTCTGGACTACCTGTTCGGCACGGCCGTGAAATCCGGCAAGCGTTTCCCCGAGAAATACGGCGTGGTCGGCGACTACATGCCGGACGGCTTTGTGCGCCAGCAGCTCTTCCCCTTCCGGCCGATGCCGCCGGCGCGCAGGGACGACGAGGCATGAGTCAGGTCCGCCTGCTGGCAAGCGCCGTGCTGTCGGGGCTTGCACTAAGCGGCTGCGCGACGCAATGGGGCAGCCCCCGGATGATCTGATCTTGGCGCGGCGCAGGGCTCGGGCCTGCCGATGCGTTTCCAGCAGATGAGCCTTGAGGTAGCGGGGGTCGACGTACGCCCGCTCGAGATCGAATCCCTGCGGGTTGGCGATATCCTGCTGTCGGCTGCACAGTCCCTCAATTCCTCGGCGATTCGCCTGGCGACGTTTTCGCAGGTCAGCCACTCGGCCGTCTACATCGGCGATGGCAACGTGGTGGAGGCCGTGGGTTCGGGCGTTCGCGTCTATCCGGTGCGCCAGGCGTTGAGCGAGGGCGACATCATCGTGGCGTACCGCCACCCGGGGCTCGACGATGACATGCGCCTGAAATTGCAGGCCTTCGCCATGGCGCAGGTGGGCCAGCCGTATAACCACCTCGGCATCGCCATGCATGCGCCGTTCTCGCTCGAGCGGCGCCTGTGCGAACTGCCGGGCGTGCCCGGCGTGGTCCGCAACGCCTGCATGCGCAGCTTCAGCGCCATCCAGATGGCGCCCAATGAGCTCGACGCGCGCAACAGTTTCTTCTGCTCGCAACTGGTGCTGGCGTACTACCGCGCGGCCGGCCTGCCACTGACCGGCGCGGCGGACGATGCCGTATCGCCCGCCGACCTGCTGCATATGCGGGAAGGCGACGTGCCTTCGTTCCGGGTCACGCGCAAGCTGGCTTATGTGGGGCGGCTGTCACCGACGGCCGTGCTGTCGGCGCAAGGCACGCCAGCAAGCCAATCCGGTGCGGATGGCGGCGGGGATACATGGAATATGCAGCCTTGGGCGGCGGGACCCTGAGAGGGCCCTCCCAGGGCCATGCGCCGCGCCATCGCCTGATGCGAGAGCCGCGGCACAACAGTAACGCCGCAAAAAGAAAAAGGCCGCTGCTTTAAAGCAACGGCCTTTTTCATCGAGTCTTGGTGCCCAGAAGAGGACTCGAACCTCCACAGTGTTGCCACCGCTAGGACCTGAACCTAGTGCGTCTACCAATTTCGCCATCTGGGCTTCATTTCGCTACATTGCCGCTACATTTCTGCAGCGCTGCGAAGAACGACATTATGCAGACTACTGAATCTGCTGTCAACATCCGCCCTGATATTTCCTGCGCGCCGGCTCCAGCACTGCGATCACGGCTGGAAACTGGCGTGCCCGGGCCGGCCTTCCAGGTGCAAGGTAGCCGTGGCGGGACGCGTGCTCGCCACTACTTTGCCGGCCCGCAGCACCAGCAGGCGGGTGGCGCGCAGGCGGATCGCCTCGACCGCATCGCGCGCCTGCAGCAGCACCAGGTCGGCGCGACAGCCCGGCGCGATGCCATAGCCTTCCAGGCCGAGGATGCGCGCCGGTGTTTCAGTGACGGCGGCGAAACACGCGCGCATGGCTTCCTGCCCGGTCATCTGTGCCACGTGCAACCCCATATGCGCTACCTCCAGCATGTCGCCGGAACCCAGGCTGTACCACGGGTCCATCACGCAATCGTGGCCGAACGCCACCGGCACGCCGGCGGCCAGCAACTCCGGCACGCGGGTCATGCCGCGCCGCTTCGGATAGCTGTCGTGCCGGCCCTGCAGCGTGATGTTGATCAGCGGGTTGGCGATAGCCGCCACGCCCGACTCCCGAATCAGCGGAATCAGCTTGGAGACGTAGTAGTTGTCCATCGAATGCATCGAGGTCAGGTGCGAGCCCGTCACCCTGCCCTGCAAGCCAAGGCGCACGGCCTGGCAGGCCAGCGTCTCGATATGGCGCGACATCGGGTCGTCGCTCTCATCGCAATGCATGTCGACCCGCAAGCCCCGCTCGCAGGCCAGTTCGCACAGGATGCGCACGGATTCGGCGCCATCGGCCATGGTCCGCTCGAAATGCGGGATGCCGCCCACCACATCAACGCCCATGCCGAGCGCCCGCTTGAGATTATCGAGCGCGCCCGGCGCGCGCAGCACGCCGTCCTGCGGAAAGGCCACCAGCTGCAGGTCAAGGTAAGGCCGGACCTTCTCGCGTACGTGCAGCAGCGCCTCGGTGGCAAGCAGGCGCGGGTCGCACACATCCACGTGCGATCGGATCGCCAGCAGGCCCTTGGCCACCGCCCAGTCGCAATAGGCCAGCGCGCGCTCGACGATGGCGTCCTGCGTCAGCAGGGGCTTGAGCTCGCCCCATAGCGCGATGCCTTCGAGCAAGGTGCCGGACTGGTTGATGCGCGGCAGGCCGTAGGACAGCGTCGAGTCCATATGAAAATGCGCATCGACAAAGGGCGGCGTCACCAGTTGCCCCGCGGCATCGACCTCGGCAGCGGCAGGCGCCTTGAGCGCCGGCTCCACCGCCTTGATGCGATCGCCCAGGATGCCGATGTCGATGCCGGTGCGGCCGTCGGGGAGCGTGCAGTTGCGTAGGATCAGGTCGAGCATGGTACGGGCCTTGTCATTCTTATTGGTTGCCTGGAATCAGCGCTCACCCTTGCGATAGGGCTTCATCAGCGCCTGCGGGTAGGCGGCGCGGCGCGCAACAAGCACCAGCGCGAGGATCGACAGCGCATACGGCAGCATCAGGTAAAGCTGGTAAGGCAGCGGTGGCAAGCCGGGCAGGCTCGCGCCGCTTTGTTGCAAGCGCAACTGCAGCGCGTCGAAGGCGGCGAACAGCAGAGCGCCGGCCAGCGCGCGGCCCGGGCGCCACGAAGCAAACACCACCAGCGCCACGCAGATCCAGCCCCGGCCGTTGATCATATTAAAGAAGAATGCGTTGAACGCGGACAACGTCAGGAACGCGCCGCCCACCGCCATCAGGGCGGAGCCGGCCATGATCGCACCGAGGCGCATCGCGCCCACGCGAATCCCCTGTCCCTCCGCCGCGGCGGGATTCTCGCCGACCATGCGCACGGCCAGCCCGAGCGGGGTCCGGTAGAGCAGCCAGGCCACCGATGGCACCAGCCCCAGCGCCAGCAGCGTCAGCGGAGTCTCTTCGCCGAAGACTGGCCCCAGCACACGGCCGATCAGCGGGATCTCGGCGATCCAGTGCATCGGGGCAAATGGCGTGATGGTGGGCGGCGTGGACACCGACGCAAAGCCGAGCCGGTAGCCGTAGTAGGACAGGCTGGTGGCCAGCATGGTCACGCCCAGTCCTGCCACATGCTGGGACAGCGCCAGGCTCACGGTCAGCCAGCCATGCAGCAGCCCGAAGGCCAGCCCGACGCCGGCTGCCACAGCCACCCCGCCCCACAGCGGCGCACCGTGATAGACCGCCAGCCAGCCACCGAAGGCGCCGGCCACCATGATGCCTTCGATGCCAAGGTTGAGCACGCCGGCACGCTCGCACAGCAGCACGCCCAGCGTGCCGAAGATCAGCGGCGTGGCCACGCGCAGCACCGCGATCCAGAATGGCGCCGAGGCCAGGATATCGAGCAGTTCCATCAGGCCACCTTGCCCGGGGCACCGAAGCGGATGCGGTAGCGCGTCAGCATGGTCGCCACCAGCATGGCGAGCAGCGCCACGGCCACGATCACGTCGGCAATGCTGTTGGGCACGCCCACCGCGCGGCTCATGCCATCCGCCCCCACCAGCACCCCGGCCACGAACACCGACGCCGCCACCACGCCAAGCGGATGCAGCCCGGCCAGCATGGCGATGACCACGCCCGCATACCCATAGCCGGGAGAAATATCGAGCGTAAGGTAGCTGGTACGCCCCGCCACCTCCACCACCCCCGCCAGCCCTGCGAGTCCCCCGGACAGCAACGCGGCCCACATCGTCACCCTGCGCACCGGCATGCCGGCAAAGGCCGCGGCCCGTGCATTGGCGCCTACCGCGCGCATCTGCAGGCCAAACACCGTGAAGCGGTTGACCGCCCACAAGATCACGGCCAGTGCGCAAGCCAGCAACAAGCCGCTGTGCACGCGCGAGCGCTCCATCAGCTTGGCCAGCTCCAGCTCCGGCACCAGCGCCACCGATTGCGGCCAGCCCATCGCGGTGGCGTCCTTCATCGGGCCATCGAGCATCATCGAGACAAACAGCAGCACGATGAAGTTGGCCAGCAAGGTCGTGACCACCTCATCCACGCCAAGCCGGGTCTTGAGCCACGCGGCCCCAAGCAACAACATGGCACCGGCCAGCATGCCGGCCATCACCATCATGACAAAGAGCAAGCCCATGGGCAGTTGCTGCGCCCAGGGCGCAACCGCGCCATCGACCTGGCCGCCAACCGCTACCGCGGCCAACGCGCCGAGGTAGAGCTGCCCTTCCGCGCCGATATTGAACAGCCGCGCACGAAATGCCACTGCCACCGACAAACCTGTCAGGATCAGCGGCGTGGCGCGCGTGAGCGTTTCCGACCAGGCAAAGCGCGAGCCAAAGCCGCCCTCCAGGAGCAGCGCGTACGCACGCCCCACCGGTGCGCCGGCCCAGCGCACCAGCAAGGCACAGACCAGCAGCGTGGCCATGATGGCGACGATGGGCGCGGCCAGCATGGCCACGCGCGAAACGCCGGTTCGGGCTTCAAGCCGCATGGAGCACCTCCCCCTTGCCCGCCTCGGCGTGCCGGCCGCCGCCCGAGCCGGCCATGGCCAGGCCGAGCTCGCCCAACGTCCACGCCGTCGTCGGCCGGGCTTCGGTCAGGTGTCCGGCATGCATCACGGCGATGCGGTCGGCCAGCGCATGGAGCTCATCCAGGTCCTCGGAGATCAGCAGTACGGCTGCGCCTTCGCGCGCAGCCTCGAGCAGGCGGGCGCGCACATAGGCCACCGCGCCGATATCGAGTCCCCAGGTCGGCTGGCTGGCCACCACCAGCGTTGGCGCGCGGCCCTCGCCGCGCACCGAGAGCGCCCGGCCCAGGATCAGCTTTTGCATATTGCCGCCCGACATGGTCCGTGCCGGCACCTCGATACCGGCGGTGCGCACATCGAAACGCGCGACCAGCTCCCGCGCGAACCGCTGCGCGGCGGCCCGCCGGATGACACCCCAGCGCGAAAAGCGCGGCTCGCCGAGTTGTTCGCTCGCGGCGTTCTCCCACACCGCAAGATCGCCCACGACGCCTACCGCATGGCGATCCTCGGGCACGCGCGCCACGCCCGCGCCAATCCATGCGCGGGGCCGTGCCGGCATTGGCTTGCCATCCAGCATGACGTGGCCCTCGGTAGCCGCCAGCGTGCCACTGGCCAGCTCGGCCAGCGCGGCTTGCCCGTTGCCGGACACGCCGGCAATGCCGACGATTTCGCCAGCGCCTACCTGCAGGCTGACTTCGCGCAGCAGTGTCCGCCCATCCGCGGCGCGCGCGCCAACCTTCTCCAGCGCGAACACGGCGGGCGCTGCGTTGCCAATTGCGCCATCCCCGGCATCCGGCCGCGCCGCGCGCTCCGGCATGGCCACCACGCGGCCTACCATCAGCTCTGCCAGTTCCGCTTTGGTGGTCTGCGCCGCGACGCACTGTGCCACCAGCTTGCCGCCGCGCAATACGGCGATACGGTCCGATACGCGCAGCACCTCGTCGAGCTTATGGCTGATAAAGATGACCGACAGCCCTTCGGCGATCAACTGCGCCAGCGTGGCGAACAGCGTTTCGGCCTCGTGGGGCGTCAAGACGGCAGTCGGCTCATCGAGAATCAGCACGCGGGCGCCGCGATAGAGCGCCTTGACGATCTCCACGCGCTGCCGCTCCCCCACCGACAGCTCGCCCACCCTGGCCTGGGGGCGCACCGCCAGGCCAAAGCGCTCGGCCAGCGCCAGCACCTTGTCGCGCGCAGCGCGCCGCTCCAGGCGCCATTGCCACAGCGGCTGGGTGCCGAGCATGATGTTGTCGAGCACGGAGAGATTGTCGGCCAGCGTGAAATGCTGGTGCACCATGCCGATGCCGGCGGCCAGCGCCGCGCGCGGCTGGCCGGGCGGCAACGGCTGGCCGTCCACCTCCACCGTGCCGGCGTCGGCCACGTAGTGCCCGAACAGGATGCTGACCAGCGTACTCTTGCCGGCGCCGTTCTCGCCCAGCAAGGCCAGCACCTCCCCGCGCCGCAACGTCAGCGAGATATCGTCGTTGGCCACAAGCTGGCCGAAGCGCTTGGTGATGCCGGCGAGGCGCAGGATGGGGGTTGGCATGGTTGGCTGGCGATGGCGTTCTAGAGGATCTACAGTTTGCTCCCCTCGCCCAAACGTGGGAGAGGGGAGCAAACGCAGCCGGGCACTTCAAGTGGCTTTGGCCACCTTACTGCGACGACTTTGGCTCAGTTTCGACCACCTTGACCGCGAACTTGCCGTCCAGGATCGCCTTCTCTTTCGCCTTGACCTTGGTCATCACGTCGCCCGGCACCTTGCCTTCAAACGTGCCCAGCGGCGCCAGCTCCGCGCCCTTGAATTTCATCAGCGAATAAGGGCCGTAGTCCTCGCTCTTGAACTGGCCGGCCTTGACCTTGCCGAGCGCGGCGCCCACGGTGGGTTCCATATTCCACAGCGCAGAGGCCACCACGGTGGCGGGATACTGCGGCTGCGTGTTGATGACATTGCCGATCGCCAGCTTGCCCTTTTCCTTCGCGGCGTCGGAGACACCAAAGCGCTCCGCGTAGAGCACGTCGGCACCCTTGTCGATCATGGCGAAGGCCGCTTCCTTGGCCTTGGGCGGATCGAACCACGAGCCGATAAAGCTGACCGTGAACCTGACCTTGGGATTGACCTCGCGCGCGCCTTCCATGAAGGCGTGCATCAGCCGGTTGACCTCGGGGATGGCGTAGCCGCCCACCATGCCGATATGGTTGGTCTTGGTCATGCCGCCGGCAATCATGCCGGTGAGGTAGGACGGCTCCTGGATGTAGTTGTCGAACACCGAGAAGTTAGGCGCCTGCGGCTTGCCGGAGGAACCCATCAGGAAGGCGGTCTTGGGGTAGTCCTTGGCCACCTTGCGCGCAGCCGCCTCGACGGCGAACGATTCGCCCAGGATCAGCGACGAGCCCTGTTCCGCGTACTGGCGCAGCACGCGCTCATAGTCGGCATTGGACACGCTTTCCGAGAACACATAGTCGATCTCGCCGCGCGCCTTGGCCTCGTTGAGCGCCTTGTGAATGCGCGACACCCATTGCTGCTCGACGGGCACGGTGTACACCGCCGCCACCTTCAGCTTGGCTTGGGCCTGCACCGGCGCAGCGGCGCCGAGTGCGGCCACGCTGGCGGCGGCCGCCGCGAATTTCAACCAGGACCTGCGCTTACCCTCAAAACTCATGGCTCTCTCCCCTTGTTGACGATAACTCCACGGCCAGGCCGCCCGGTTCCAGCCCGCAGCCGCGCAGCAGAAGCCGCACCAGGTGGTCGGTGGCCTGTTCATAATCGCGCTGGCCCAGGTGGCTTACCCCCAGCACGGCGCACACTTGCGACTCAAAATCGGCATAGGTCTGGGTGGCGGCCCAGATCGTGAAAAACAGGTGTTGGGGATCCACGCTGGCCATCTCGCCGCGCGCGATCCATTCCCGGATCACGCCAGCCTTGCGCGCCACCAGCGCGCGCAGCGCGCCGCTGAGCACGTCGCGGATCTCCGGCGCGCCGTGCAGCAGCTCGTTGGCAAATACGCGCGAGGCATCCGGATGGCTGGCCGACAGCCGCATCTTGGCGCGGATGTACTGCTCCAGCGCCACCTGGGGCCGCTGCTCCGCGCCGATGATGTCGGTCTCCGACAGCCACAGCGCGAGCGTATGCGCCAGCACGGCCCGATATAAAGCCTGCTTGGTGCGAAAGTAATAATGCAGGTTGGATTTCGGCACGCCGGCACGCGTGGCGATCTCGTTCATGGTCGCGCCGGCAAACCCGGCCCGCGCGAACACGTATTCGGCCGCGCGCAGGATCAGCGCCTCGTTCTCCTGGCGGATGCGCCCCCCCGCCAGCTCCCGCGGCGGCGGAAAGCATGGCGGCGGCGCCGTGGCCGGCGCTCCCATTACTTGGTGCCGTAGAGGCGGTCGCCGGCGTCGCCCAGGCCGGGCACGATGTAGCCGTGCTCGTTGAGTTCCTCGTCAATGGCCGCGGTGACGATGGCCACGTCTGGATGCGCCGCCTGCAAGGCCATCAAGCCCTGCCGCGAGGCGATCAGGCACACGTACTTTAGCGTGCTCACGCCGGCTTCCTTCAAGCGGTTGAGCGCGGCGATGGCGGAGTTGCCGGTGGCCAGCATGGGATCGACCACGATCACCAGCCGCTCGTGGATGTCTTCCGGGATCTTGAAGTAGTACTCGATCGGCTCCAGCGTTTCCGGGTCGCGATACAAGCCGATATGCCCGACCCGCGCAGCGGGCAGCAACTCCAGCATGCCATCCAGGAAGCCGTTGCCGGCCCGCAGGATCGACACCAGGCACAGCTTCTTGCCCGACAGCACAGGCGACTGCATGGGCGCGATCGGGGTCTTGATGGCGATGGTCTCCATCGCCAGGTCGCGGGTCGCCTCGTAGGTCAGCAACTGGCTGATCTCGCGCACCAGCCGGCGGAAATTGTCGGTGGTGGTGTCTTCGCTGCGGACCAGCGTGACCTTGTGCTGCACCAGCGGATGATCCACCACCATCACGGACGCGGTGACAGGCGGTACGGCGGAGAGGTCAGTCATGATGCGCTCCTGGAGGGCGGTAGCGGATAGGTCTGTCTTGCTCTTGCTGTTTGCTGCTGCGCGGCACGGGTCTGGCAAACCCGCTAGAACACCGTGCCGTCGCTGTTGATGGCGAAAGGCGGTGGGCCACCGGGCCTGCGCTTGGCGGCAATGCGCCGCCCCGCGGCCCAGGTGCCGCCTTCAAGCACGCGCGCCAGCGGGAACGACTCCGCCGACAGCCCGAGCGCCTCGCGCACCGACGCGGCCACGAGATCGAGCCCCGTCACCGTGAGCGCACGCCACTCCACGATGACCGGCTCATCCACCGTGTGCGCCACGGCAGCAAAGCCAGGGTCGCGCGGCACCATCAGCTCGAAATCGAACAGCAGCCCGCCATTGCGGTATTCGGGCAAGCCCGTCAGGACCTCCAGCCCGGTCACGGTCAGGCCGGCATCTTCCAGCGGCTCCAGCAGCGAGTAGGTGAGCCACTGGGTCAGCTTGTGAAACGGCACCAGGCCATCGGTGCAGGCCGGATGGTGCCAGCAGTCGCCCAGCGACACGCCTTCCAGGCTGACGCGCCCAGGCCATACCGGCCCCAGCGCCACCAGCAGCGTGGTGAGCACGAAGCCGGCCTCGACCTGCCCAAAGCTGGCATGCGCCTTGAGGTAGTCGAACAGGTTGCCCAGCCGTGCCGGCGAGCCGAAGACCGCTGGCGTGGCTTGCGCCACCTCGCCGAGACGGCGCAGGAGCCCGGCGCGCCCATCCAGGCCCACCAGCGGGTTGTGCTGGGCCACCTGGAAGGCAGTCGCGATAGAGGACGCATCGATACGCATCAGGCGCTCGGCATCGGAGCGCAGCGGCTGACCCGGCTGGGCGGAAAAACCGCCGCGCGCGAACAGGTCGAAACTGGCCACGCCAAGCCCTTCGGAGCGCGTCAGCGACAAGTCGCTGGCGGGATCGCGATAGCGCCAGTCCGGGCCAGCGCCGGCATCCAGCAACACGCTGGGGATCACCAGGTCGATGCCGATGCGAGCGCGTTCCTCGCGGTCGGCCTCGCCGGAGAGCCCGCCGCGTTCGCACAGGATCTGCCAGCGGTCCAGCTTCTCGCCGGGGCCACCGCTCTCGAAATGGCGCCAACGGCTGTGGTACGGCACGTTGAGGTCGGGGTAGCGGTGGCGGATGGTGGTCGCCACGTAATCGGCCACGGCCGGGATCCGCTCCGGATGCCAGGTAAACAGCTCGGACGCGCCCGTTGCCACATGATCCGTCACGGCGGCGCAACGGGTGCGCACCGCTTGACCGGTCAGCAAGGCCGCAGCCGGATGGCCCGGCGGCACAGGGCTGGCCCAGCCGCCGGGGTCGTCCGCGCCACTGGTGAAGGGATTCGCGGCGCCGTGGGCGCCACCCGCCTCGGGTATCTCGTTCATTCGTGCAGTCCTCTACCCTTGGCCAGCGCGAGTTCTTCCGCGTCGGGCGGGGTATAGCTCGTGAAGTAGCCAGCCGCCACCTTGGCGTCGATTTCCACGCGGGCATCGGCCGGGATCAGTGCATCGGGAATTGCAACTTGCTCGACCACCTCGATACCCTGAGCGGTCAGCGCCCCATGCTTCATATTGCTCATCGAAGCCCAGCGGTCGATACGCTTGATGCCGAGCCAGTGGAACACATCGGGCATGAGCTCCTGGAAGCGCATGTCCTGCACGCCGGCGATACATTCCGTGCGCGCGAAATAAGTCTCGGCCCGGTCGCCGCCAACCTGGCGCTTGCGGGCGTTATAGACCAGGAACTTGGTCACCTCGCCAAGCGCCCGGCCTTCCTTCCGGTTATAGACCACCAGCCCGACACCGCCCTGCTGCGCCATCTCGATGCACACCTCGATGCCGTGGGCCAGGTACGGCCGGCAGGTACAGATATCGGAGCCGAACACGTCCGAGCCGTTGCACTCGTCGTGCACGCGGCAGGCCACCTTGGTCTCGGGCTTGCCGAGCTGGCTGACGTCGCCGAAGAAGTACAGGGTCATGCCACCGATCGGCGGCAAGAACACTTTCAGGTCGGGCCTGGTGACCAGTTCCGGGAACATGCCGCTGGTCTGCTCGAACAGGCTGCGGCGCAGCATGCTCTCCTTGATCTCGAAGCGGTGCGCCAGCCCCGGCAGGTACCAGACCGGATCGATCGCCGCCTTGGTGACGCGCACATCGCCATTGGCATGGAGGATCTCACCGTCGGGCGTGAGGCGGCCAGCCGCAATGGCGCCCATCAGTTCCGGCATATTGATGTGGGCGCGCGTAATCGCGATCGAGGGGCGGATATCGATGCCCGCGGCGATCCGGTCGCCAAAGGCGCTGGAAACGAGATGGCCCCAGGGATCCATCGAGACAATCTTGTCCGGGTCGCTCCACTGCGGGTGGGGCCCGATGACCTCGGCCGGCGAGGTATCGGTGAGATCCGCGCGATGGTCTCGCTGCAGCTTGCCGGAGGCCACTGCCAGCGCGCGGTAAACCGCGTAAGCGCCGGAGTGGGTGCCGATCACATTGCGCTGAGCCGGATTGGTCAGGCTTGCGATCACGGGACCACGCTCCGCTGCCGTGGCGGCCCCCCAGTGGATGGGCTCGGCCGGCTTGTCACGGCGCGCGTGCGAGGTCAGGACGATATGATCGGACATGGCAGCCTCGGAACGAGAATCCTGACCAAACGGTCAGGTTTACGATTCCATAGTAGGCAACCTTCGTGCCATATCCCAATGCTCGTTTTCACCTTGTGTTGCACGCCGCACGATGCCACGCCGCACCGTACGTGTGCGCACCCGCCATCGCAAACGGCGGATCATGGTGCATAGGCACCATGTAAAGGCGGCACCGGGCCGCTGGGGCCGGGTGCCGCTGGGATGTGCCTTCGGATAAACCGGAAGCGCTTTCGGGGGCGTTTGAGGCTTTCGTGCGCTCAGGTCGGCCGTTACTGCCCCGCCTGCTGCCGCTGGACCGGTTCGGGGGCGGCGGGCCACAGCGCCAGGCGCAATGCGCGCAACGGCGCACCGCTCTCCACGTAGCGATGGAACAAAGCCCCGGCGGCGTTGCTAAGCAACCAGGCCGCCACCATGCCGAGCGCATTGAGGACTGGCTGGTGCGCAGCCAGGTGGAAAACCACGGCATTCACCACCAGGCATACCGGGAAATGCACCAGGAACACCGAGTAAGAAATACGCCCGAAAAATGCCAGCCCCTGGCCCTGCGGCCAGCTCTCCAGCCAGCCGCCGCGCCGCGCCGCGCCGAGCAGCAGGGCAACCGCCAGCGCCACTGCGATGCGCAACCGGAAATCCACGACCAACGCTGCCAGCACCACGGCGCACAACACCAGCAATGCCACCGGCGAACGCTCAGGCTCGGATGCCCAGAACGCCAGCGTGCCCATGCCGTAGGCGCCGAAGAAGTAAATCGCCCAGATATCCCAAGCGGCATCGCGGTTGAACCAGAACAGCGAAGCCAACGCCAGCCCGGCTACCACCAACGTGCCCAGCGGGCTGCCGCCCACGCCGAGCCATTGCGCGCAGCGCCGGGCCACCCACAACGCCACGATCAGCAAGGCAAACAATTGCAGGTCGATCGCCACATACCAGACGCCGGCAGACAAGGCATCGAAGTCCAGCACGTTGTGCAGCAGCAGCACATGCGCCAGGAACTGGTGCAGGCCGGGGGTGCCGGGAATGGAGTCGTGATGCATCCAGGTCCGCGCGATGGCAGCGCCGGCAATGGCAATCAGGATGGCCGCGGTATAGGGCACCACCAGCTTTTGGTAGCGGCGCCAGATCGCCTGCAAGGGGTGCGGCACCATCAAATGCCCACCGGGCGCCAGGCTGCGCGCCGCCAGGAAGCCACTGATGACGAGGAACGCCTGCACGGCGATGCGCGCGTACTGCGAAAACCAGTCGAGCAGGTCGGGCGCCAGCACGTGGGCCGCATCGGACATGGGGCCGTAGAAGGCAAGATGGTGCAGCACGATCAGCTGTGAACTGATCGCCTTGAGAGCGTCAATGCACGCCATGCGCGAAGGACGGGGGCTCATTTGTTATAGGAATGCTACAAAGCTCAACTTTAGACATTCAGGCCCGCTCAACGAGCGGGTTGGAAACGGATTCAAGAAATCGAAAAATGCTTGACATGG